>CBINPH010000093.1:0-9702 GCA_966252445.1 uncultured Chitinophagaceae bacterium
TCTTCATGCGGCGCAGCTGCCCGGTGGCGTCCACCCATTGTCCATCCACATCGCTGAAAGTGTTCCGGCTGCACAGGGCGCGGTACATGTTGGTGTAAAACCGCATTTTTTCCCGGCGGTCCGAGGTGGTGATCTTTACCCGGTTGAACAGGTTGTTCCAAGTCGATACGTTGTAGGCCCTGACGGCGTCAAAGTCCCAGCCGAAGGGCTTCGTGACCTCCTCCTGCAGGTTCCTGCCGGCGCCTGCGATGCTGACGTAAGAGATGCCCGTGCGAACCTGCACCACTTCATGCTGGGCGGGGTCGAACTCAACGAACACACCGGCCCGCTTGGGGGTGTCTGCCTCAAAACGGCTGCCTGTCGTCAGGATGCTGCTGTCCCGCCACGCGCCGAAGCGGGCGATCGGCTTGTCGAATTCCATGACAAAATGCACCGTGTAGTCCTGGTCTATGTCCCTGCCCCATACACCCGGTGCCTGCTGCCGGCTGTAGCCTTCGATACGGTATGGGCTGACCTTGGTCACCTCTACTTTTTCGAGGTCATAATTATATTCTGCGGGGGTGGAAAAGTCGACCAGCACGCGGGCCGTCTTCCCCGAGGGAAAGGTATACCGCTGAAAGCTGCATCGCGTCGTGGCGGTCAGTTCCGCCGTGATGCCCGCGTCTGTCAGCCGCACTTTGTAATATCCCAGGGGCGCTTCCTCGCTGCGCTTGTCGATGCGGGAGCGGTAACCATCGTCGGGGTGGGTCTGGTCGCCCATGCGGATCTCCAGCGGACCCGACACCGGCATGGTGGACAGCCCGGACATGGTCCATTCATGGATATGGCTGAAACCGCCGACATTCTCGAAAATCGGATCGTAGCCTGCCTGCCAGCCTGCGTTCTGGTTGTCCGGGCTGATCTTGACCATGCTGAAAGGCATCCAGGGCCCCGGTGCGATCATCCAGCGCGAATGCGCCGTCCCCATTTTCGTATCCACATAGTCTGCAGGGGTGACTGGCTTTTGGGGGCTGCGCCGGACGTGGCCGTACCGTACCCGGCGCCCGTTGATCATGACGGCGTAATGGCTGTTCTTTGCCTGGTTAACCGCCGGCATGGGGGCTTCCAGGACGTAGCGGCCGGCTTCCAGGGTATCGCTGAAGATCTTTCTGCCGTCGAGGAAGACGTCCAGCGCCGGGCGTCCCCGGACATGCTCCACATCCACGAGCAGCGGTTGTGCCGGTGCACCATCGCGGGTGATGCTGTAATCGGCGGGGGAGACGTCCCTGACGAAAGCTTCCCCGGCGGGGGCGATCTTGGTGGCGGCCGGACCCATGAGGCGGAGTTGATCAAATAGCAGCCAGGAGCCCCACAGGCTGGTGAGCGACACCGTGTTCCCGCCCTGTTTCAGCACGCCGGATGGCAGGGGTATGCGGATCAGGTATCCTTCCGCCGCCGCGCCCAGTCCCTTGATGGTGCTGTCCCCTACGCCGGGGGGCAGCTGGTAGGTCCAGGAGCTGTCGTTGACGGAAATTTTTAACAGCGGCGGCTTGCCGGCGCTCATATCCAGGATATCGATGATGAGGGTATGCGTTCCTTCGGCCAGGCTATCCAGCCCGAAGAGCACATGGAGGCTGGCGGCATGCCAGCCTGCCATAGGGGCGGAGCCACCCCAGGCATCCTGAGGACCCGGCAGGGCATAGGGCCAGCTGCTGTCCGGCCGGGAATGCCCGATCAGGTAATAGCCGTCTTCCCATCCGAAATCTTTTTCCAGGAAGTGGTCATAGCCGGAGGGCGCCAGCGCAAATTCACGGTCACTGTTGTCTGCATCGCCGATCTGCCAGAGCACCACTTCGCCCGCCGGCGGCGGGGTAGCGGCCTGGGCCGGCCGGCCGGCCCAGCAGGCCAGGAGCAGTATCCAGAGAAGAGGTGTTTTCATCATGATGGCTTGCTTTTTTTTCCGGGTTAGCGTATAGGCGAAGCCCCGGGATTTTATTTGTTCAAATGTATGAACATATTTGCATTTGGACAGCATGGCGGAAAAATTTTTTGGGGCCACAAAAAGATGGGGCGCAGCGCTGACGCCCTATAAAGGTACCGGAGTTTTGGCAGATGCGGAAGGATACCTTCCGGCGAAGCAAATGAATTTTCAATATCTTTAAGGCCGAACCTTTTTTACTGATAGCAACAGATATGAAGAGACTTTTTTTCTGGGGTTGTGCGGCGGTCCTGGCCGGCGTGAGCCCTTTCGCCGCCGGCGCCCAGATCAGGCTGCCGGCTATCATCGGGGACAGCATGGTGCTGCAGCAACGGTCCAGTGACCCCCTGTGGGGCTGGGCCCCGGCAGGCCAGCTCATCTCGGTCAAGGCCAGCTGGATGAGGGGTGCCCCGGTACAGACCAGGGCAGACGCTTCGGGACGCTGGATGCTGCACCTCAAGACGCCGGCCGCCGGCGGGCCATATACCATCCGCATCAGTGGCGGGGATACCATCAACCTGCGGGGCGTGATGATCGGTGAAGTATGGATATGTTCGGGACAGTCCAACATGGAAATGCCCGTATCCGGATGGCCCGGGGCCCCTGTGCTTCAGTCCGCCGAAGAGATCAGGGACGCCAACTATCCCGCTATCCGCCTGTTCACCGTAACCAAAAAGATCGCCTTGGCTCCCCAGCAGGACTGCCAGGGCTCCTGGAGCGCCTGCAGCCCGGCCACGGTCGGCAGTTTCAGCGCCACGGCCTATTTTTTCGGCCGGCGGCTTGCGCGAGACCTGAAAGTACCCATAGGGCTGATCCACACGAGCTGGGGCGGTACGGTGGCGGAAGCCTGGACCAGCGGGAGTGCGTTGCGGAAGCTGGGCGACTTCGACCCAACGCTGGACAAGATCGATTCCATACGTCCTCACCTCCAGGAGATGGTCGCCGAAGAGGCGCGCCAGCTTGAGGCCTGGAAAAAAGCGTCCTCCTCCGCTGGGGACCGTTTTGCAGGAACCGGGGTGGATGACGCTGCATGGCCCACCATGACCCTGCCCACCAAATGGGAAGCGGCAGGACAGCCGGGCCTCGATGGTATTGTCTGGTTCCGTCGGGAAGTGGCCATACCCTCGGATTGGGCCGGACGCGACCTGATCTTGTCGCTGGGCCCCATCGATGATGAGGACGTCACCTGGTTCAACGGCATCCGTGTCGGCGCCGTCGAGGGGGTGGGGCACTGGGCGGAAGATCGGCAGTACACCGTTCCGGGCAGCGCCGTGCGGGCCGGCCTGAATCAGCTTGCCGTTAGGGTGACAGACGTGCAGGGCGACGGCGGCATCTATGGCAAGGCTTCCTCCCTGGTGGTGTATCCCAAGGGCGGAACTCCCGCGCAAGGCATCTCGCTGGCCGGCGGATGGCGCTACCACGTGGATGTGGTCAAGCCCCAGATCCACACGGGGGACAACCCCAACATGCCCACCGTCCTGTACAACGGCATGATCGCCCCCCTGATCCCCTTCGGGATCCGTGGAGCGATCTGGTACCAGGGGGAGTCCAATGTGGGCCGCGCCGCGCAATACGCCCGCCTCTTTCCCCTGATGATCAGCGACTGGCGCAGCCGCTGGAAGCGGGGCGAATTCCCTTTCTATTACGTGCAGATCGCCCCTTTCCCTTACGGAGGCGATGGCACCGCGGGGGCTGCCCTCCGCGATGCACAGCGCAAGACTTTGCAGCTCCCCGGCACGGGCATGGCGGTCACCCTCGATGTGGGGGAGGTGGACAATATCCACCCCGCCAACAAGCAGGCTGTGGGAGATCGCCTGGCCCGCTGGGCCTTGAACAAGACATACGGCCGGCATGACGTCGTTTATTCGGGACCGTTATATAAGCGCATGAAAGCCGAAGACGGCCGTGTGATCCTCAGTTTCGACCATGCGGAGGGCGGCCTGGAGGCCCATGGCCCCCTGAACAGCTTTGAACTGGCTGGCGCCGACGGTCATTATGTGCACGCCGAGGCACAGATCGAGGGGTCGCACGTGGTGCTCCGGGCGCCGTCGGTTACCCGGCCCGTGGCCGTTCGCTACGGCTGGGCCGACACGGCGCAGCCGCATCTGTTCAATAAGGCCGGGCTGCCTGCGTCATCGTTCAGCGCCCCCTAGAGACTGACTTTTCCCAGGGAGGCGCCTGCCGGCACCTGCCTTCATACTCAATGTTGCCGGGTCCAGAAAGTGATCTCGCTCATGGTGGACCAGTCTTCGCCGCCCCAGGTGTCCAGCACCTTGATGCGGATGTAGCGGACGGCAGGTGTTTGTTCAGGAAAACTGTATTCTTCGCCGGCCAGCGCATAGGCCTTGTCTTCCTCGCTCAGCTGCCCGTTGGGCAGGCCGGAAGGTTTTATGGAAACCCCGCTCAGAAGTTTGGTCCAGGAAGCCCAGCTGCCATCGGGGTCGGGGGCGTTGCTACCCCATATCTCAAAGCTCTTCACGCCCTGGAGGGTATACAGGCGGTCCGGGGCCTGCCATGTTTTGAAGCGGCTGAGCTTCACCGATTCGCCGAGGTCCAGCGTATACCATTGGGGCATGCCTGGGCTGGTGGCCCAGCCCGGTGTGCCGTAATTGCCGTCCCAGAGGTATTCCAGGTGCCAGCCATAGCCCCCGTCTGCAATGTCGGTGGGCAAGGGATAGGTCTGCATCTGGGTCTTGTAGACCTGGCGCTCGAAGGCCGGGAAGGTCATGGTGTCCGCCGCGGCGGAAAAGCTGTCGGCGGCAGCGCTTTCGGGGATGTAGAGGGTTTTGTAGGTCCAATGCCCCATGGCGGCATATCCCGAGAGGCGGGTGACGCTCTCTGTGGCCGGGACGCGTACCTGCACGTCCTGCCCTGCCCCGTCCAGGTAGCGGATGAGCGTCCCTGCATCACCCGGTGCCGCTTCGCCCCAGGTGAGGACAAGCTGTCCGCCGCTGTCGGATTGCTCAGCCGTTTTCAGGACCCTATTGACCAGGGTGGAACGGTAAATGTCGCCATAGGCCGCTCCCGATGCCGAGGTGCCCACGGAGGAATGCCCCAGGGCGTCGAAGGTATACACCGTGAAGTTGTAGATCTTTTCCTCGAGTCCCCCGATCACCAGGTCCATCGTATCCTTGCCCGTACCCTGGCGGGTAACGGGGGCTTCCAGGGAATCCGCGCCATTGTTCCAGTAGGCTTTCACCTTGTTGACGGCGGGATCACTGCCCAGCACCAGGCTCAGGACTATCCTGCCGTCGCCGGGATGCACCATGACCGTATCGATCTTGCCCGTATAGCGTATGGGGCCGGAGCCCAGAAATTGCCGGTAATCGTCCATTTTCGAGCAGGCCGCGAGTATGCTCAGCAGCCCGATGATCGCCGGCAGCGTGATTGTCTGCGGTTTTTTCATGTTTCAGCTTTTGAATAATGAGTTCATTGAGGTTGGCCCCATAAGGCGAGTTCGTTGAAGTTGACGTATGTTCCGTCCGACCAGTTTCTCAGGGTCTTGAAGCGGATGTACCGTACCGGGGGAGCGTCCAGGGAGAAGGTAATGGTCTCTCCTGCGGCAGCGGCATCGTTGTCCGCCTGGGAAAGTTGACCGGCCGGCAATCCCGAAGGCTTGATCTGTTCATGGGTGGCGAGCAGGATCCAGCCGTCCCAGCTCCCGTCGCTGGGCGGGTTGTTGGAACCCCAGATCTCCACATTGCGGGGATTGTGGAGGCTGTAGTAAAAGCCCTGCCGCATCCACCAGGTTAGCCGGCTGAGCTTGGCGGTGGTACCCAGGTCGAAGGTGAACCACTGAGGCATGCGGGCGTCATCGCTGGTGTGGTAATAACCGTTGTTGGTCAGCACCCCGTCGAATAGGTAGGCGATGTTGCCGCCGTAGCCCAGGGGCGCATCGCCGGGCAGGGCCACCCCATGCATCTTCGTACGGTCCAGCTTCATTTCAAAAAAGGGCGTCAGGGATACCATCACCGTGTCGGAGATGTTGTTCCAACGGTCCCTGACACAGATGCCGAAGGTGGTCTGGACCGAGTCGAATCCGCGCGTCGAGAAATTTCCGGCAACGAGGTTGGTGTAGTAGGTGTTGAAGGGCACGAAATGGCCGAGGGAGTCATTGGACAGGACGAGGATGGCAATGTTGTCGCGTCCGGGATTGACAAAGCTGACATTGATCCCCCCAAAATCGGGCAACATCCGCAGGCTGTCCAGCACGGTTTGATAGGGAGGTTTCAGCGGATGTACGGTGACCGTGGCGGGCACCGAGGCATTTTCTCCCTCATCCACCGCATAGAGCCGCACCTCGTAAGCGCTGGTATCGGCAAACCCCACCAGGGTGATGTGGTTGTCGTAATAGGTGGCCTTCGATTCCCGGATCACTCCTTCACGGGTGGTATATTCGGCACGGACATAGAGGAGGTCGGTGTCGGGGGGGAGGGTATATTGCAGCCGCACGGCGCCGGGCAGGTTTTCCACCTGGATCTTGCTTACGGGCCCCGGGGGGGTGCCGTCGTTGCTGAGCGGCTCCAGTTTGGTCCGCTCACAGCCTACGAAGGTCAGGGTCGCCAGGGCCAGGCCGCTGAGGATCTGAAAGTATTTCATGACGATTGATTTTGTTTTGATGAATGGGTGGGTTTCACTCACCACCCTGGATTCTGCACCAGGTTGGAATTGACCGTCAGGTTGTCTTCCTTGATGGGCCACAGGTAATCCCGCGGGCTCACAAAGCGCTGATTGAACAGGGGCAGCTTCCGGTAATAGTCCTCCGGTGCCGACTGGGTGATGTCCCAACCAAAGATGGGCTCATTCAGCGTCCGGGCGGCTTCCTTCCAGCGCCGCAGGTCCCAGAAGCGGCTTCCCTCGAAGGCCATTTCAATGAGGCGCTCCCGATGGATGATGGAACGGAGGCCTTCCTTGGTCGCGTAGCGGTTGGGGTCCCTGGCATATTGGTCCCAGGACGCTTTCACGCCCTGCAGTCCGGCCCGCTCCCGGATACGGTCCAGCCACTGGATGGCTTCTTCGCCATGGCCTGATTCGTTGAGGGCCTCGGCATACAGCAGGTACAGGTCGGCCAGGCGCATCACCGGCCAGGGATATACCTCCACCGTGACGGCATTCGAAGCCACCACCAGGTTCCAGTTCACCAGCTTTTTGCAGAAATACCCCGTTACCGAATACAGACGGCTTTGTTTTTTGCCCATGGGCTGCCCCGACTTCGCCTGGATGGGCCAGCGCTGGTTCTGCATGAACCAGAGGGCCCCGTCGAAAGCTATATCGGCATAGAACCGCGGCTCCCGGTCAAAATGCAGCCCCACCGTGGTATAATTGTTTTGCAGCATGCTGTCCTGGCTCGTGGCCGTGCGCAGTTTGAAACGGTTGGCGTAGTCCCAGGTCTTGTCCTGGTCTATGGGCACCCCGTGGTTGGTGTAAAAGAGCTCCGCCATCTTCATCGTGGGGGCCAACTGCCCTTTCAGGGCCAGGTTGATATTGTTGGGGTCCAGCTGGGGACAGGCATACAGCTGCAGCAGGTTGGTAGCGTTGGCCTTGATGGTGCTGCCCCATACCAGCCCTTCGTTCCATTTTTCCGTCACGGCCCCTCGTATCGTCATTTCCTGGCGTTCTGCTTCGGTCACCGTCTGGAGCCTGGGATCAAAATGATAGAGCTGGATTCCTGCGGCTTCGCAGGCCTCGATCGCCGCCTTGCAGGCCTCGGCGGCCCTTTCCCATTTCTGGGGATCGAAGTTGGGATTGAACAGGGGCGTGCCGGCTTTGTTGACAAAGCCGGTATAATCGCTGTTGCCGTTGAACAGGGGGCTGGCGGCGGTCACCAGCAGGCGGGCCTTGATGGCCAGCACCGCGGGCCGCGTAATGCGCCCCAGCTCGGTGGTCTCGTTCTGGATGCGGTCAGGCAGCCCGTTGTTGGCATCGCCCGCCGCCGCAGAGTCGAGCAGTGCGGCGATATAGTTGACCACGGAATCCACAGGCTGCTGCATGACCTTCACTTCGCTGGTGGATGCTGCGACGGAGAGGTTCTTGTCCACAATGGGAATGGGTCCATACATGCGGAACAGGTACCAGTGGAGATAAGCTTTCAGGAACTTGGCCTCGGCGACCCACCGGGCCCTCGTATAGGGTTCCACGTCCGGCACCCGGTCGATGTTTTCCAGAAAGATATTGCAGTCGCGGATGCCCTGCCACAGGGGAGGGGTGTCGTAGCCGTCCCAGTAGTCCACGTAGGGGCTGACCTTGTTTTGCAGCCCGCGGGCGATGCTGTAGGGGTCCAGCGACCAATAGTCCTCGTTGTCTATGGGCCAGTAGATCCAGCATTCGTCTCCGGCATTGAAGCCGGGATTGGTATCGGGATGGCCGTCCTGCGGAATGAATGAGTAGCAGGTAAACAGGTATTTCTCTGCTTCCGTGCGGTCGGCGAAGGCGTTGTCAATGGTAGCCACGTTGTCCGGGACGATGTCCAGGTAGTCCTTGCACCCGGCAACCAGCAGCAGGACCAGCGGGGTGAGTATACAGGCGATTCGTTTCATGATCATAGATTGAAGGATTAGAAACCGACCGTCACGCCGGCGTTAAAGACACGCTGGATCGGATAGCCCAGGCCATCGCCCCCCATCTCGACGTCCCACAGCTTGAAAGAGCTGAAGCACAGGAGGTTGAGGCTGTTGACATAGAAGCGTGTATTCGATGTGTTGACTTTCCCCAGCAGGGTCCGCGGAAGGGTGTAGCCGATCTCCACGGATTTCAGGCGGAGGAAAGCGCCGTTCTGCATGAACCAGGTGCTCAGCTGCGTGTTGTTCTGGTTCAGGGTATGACTGAGGCGCGGCCACAGCGCGTAAGAGTTTCGGTGGTCCTCCGACCAGTGGTTGTCGGCATAGGCCTGCAGCAGGGCGTTCTGGGATCCGTCTCCCAGGTCCGGGTTGGGGATGAACGGCGCCGTTCGCACCGGGTCGATCCAGAACGAGGAGCGTGCCGATCCCTGGAAGAAAAAGGACAGGTCGAAAGCCCGGTAGCCGGCGGACAGGCCCGCGCCGTAAATGATCTCGGGCGTGGTGGGATAACCGATGGGTACGCGGTCCAGGTTGGTGATCTCCCCGTCGCCATTCACGTCCCGGTATTTGATGTCTCCCGCCCCATATTCACCGAAGTTCTGCCTGGGGGAGTTGGCGACATCGTTGTCGTCGATAAACAGGCGTTCGGCAATCAGCCCCCATGCCTGTGAGATGGCCTGGCCCTTGTGGCGCAGGTATGCCTCGTTGGCCGGGTAGTCGGGCTCCTCGTAAAACACGTATTCGCTATGCGCGTAGGTGAAGTTCGCGTGGGCCTTGAGCCAGGCCCGGTTCCCGAAGGCGCGGTCGTAATCCGCCGACAGATCGGTGCCCCAGCCTTTGGCCTTGCCGAGGTTGGCGCGCACGGGCGCGGAAAGGCCCATGGTCACGGGGATGTACGCGCGGTCCATCAGGATGTTGTCCCTCTTTTCCGTGTAGTAGTCCGCGTTAATGCTGAGGTGGCCGAACAGGTTCATGTCGAAGCCCACGTTGAGCTTGCGCGCCGTTTCCCAGGTGATGCCGTTGTTGGCGAACCGCCGGATGGTAATCCCGTTCTGGCTGTATACGAAATTGGTACCGAACTGGGCGCCCCGGGCCACGTCATTCATGTCCACTTCAGAGAGGTAGAAGAAGCGGTCGTCTGCAGTCCCGAGGGCGTCGTTGCCCACCAGGCCGTAGGTGGCCCGCAGC
>CBINPH010000094.1:0-9678 GCA_966252445.1 uncultured Chitinophagaceae bacterium
CCGCCGATGCCTATCAGGAATACGGCGCCGTATTCCTGCACCACCTTTTGCTCCCGTTCCCGGGGGCTCAGCCCCGGGTAAGCGTCTACCAGGGCCTGGGCATGCACGAAGCGGATCTCCGGGGGCAGCACAGGGATCAGCTGCGGATACCGCTGGTGCATGTACCGCTCGGCGCGGCGCAGGATGCCGTAGATCCTTCGCACGGTCTCCCGGAGGAAGGACAGCTGGCGATCTTCGGGACGGATATGCATCTCCCAGTCCCATTGGTCCACGAACAGGGAATGCAGGTTGTCGGGCTGCTCATCCGGGCGAATGGCATACATGCTGGTGAACAGGCCTTCTCCGGCCGGTATGCCGTACTCGGCCAGGGCCATGCGCTTCCATTTGGCCAGGGACTGCACCACCTCGGCCCGCACCCCGCCCATGGCCCGTACCCCAAAGGCCACCGGCCGCTCCACCCCGTTGAGGTCGTCGTTCACCCCGGTGCCCTCCTCCACGAACAGGGGGGCGCTCACGCGGTGAAGGCGGAGATCCGTCTCCAGGTTCAGCTCGATGAACTGCTTCAGCTGCTGCATGGCCAGGGCCGTCTGCAAGGGGTCCAGCAGGGACTCATAGTCGGCGGGCAGCACAAGCCCGGGAAAGCTCCTGTTCGTCTTCGTGATTTCCATGATGGGGGTAAGACTTCCGTCCCGGTTTGAAAAAAATCAATCGTTAGGGGAAAATGTTAAATGCAGATGAAATATTCGGACAAAGGTATTCATTTTTTAAAATCCCGAGGCATTCATCGCCCGGGCCCGGGGAGGCCGCACCCCGGTGACGTCGGCCATATTTGGCTACCTTTGGCCCCAAAATCAGCCCATGCAAGACGCTTACCTGGTCGACGCCGTCCGCACCCCCATTGGACGATATGGCGGAGCCCTGAGCAGCGTGCGCCCGGACGACATGCTGGCCCTGGTGATCCGCAAGCTGCTGGAGCGCCACCCCCGCCTGGACCCGGCGGCCATCGAGGACGTGATTGCCGGCGACGCCAACCAGGCCGGGGAAGACAACCGCAACGTGGCGCGCATGGCCGCCCTGCTGGCAGGCCTGCCGGTCCAGGTGGCCGGCAGCACCGTGAACCGCCTCTGCGCCTCCGGGCTGCAGGCGGTGATGGATGCCGCCCGCGCCCTGATGTGCGGGGAAGGGCTGGCTTATGTGGCCGGCGGGGTGGAAAGCATGACCCGTGCGCCCTGGGTGATGGGGAAGACCGACGGCCCCTTCAGCCGCAAGCCCCAGGTCTGGGACTCCACGATAGGGTGGCGCTTTCCCAACCCCCGGCTCACGGCCATGCATCCCCCCGATTCCATGGGGGAAACGGCCGAGACGGTGGCCGAGCGCTGGGGCATCAGCCGCGAGGAGCAGGACGCCTTTGCGCTGAACAGCCAGGAAAAGTACCGCGCCGCCCTGGACGCCGGCAAATGGGCAGCGGAGATCGTGCCCGTGGAGATCAGCCCTAACCGGCAGGAAAAAAAGATCATGGATACCGATGAGCATCCCCGCCCCACCAGCGCCGCACAGCTGGCGGGGCTCCGCCCCGCCTTCCGGAAAGGGGGCAGCGTCACCGCGGGCAATGCCTCGGGCATCAACGACGGCGCAGCGGCCGTGCTGCTGGTCTCCGGCGAGGGGCTGGACCGGTTCGGGCTCCGCCCCATAGCCAGGGTCAGGGCTATGGCGGTCGCCGGCGTGGACCCCTCGGTAATGGGCATAGGGCCGGTGTATGCCGTGCGCAAGGCGCTGCAACGGGCCGGACTGAGCGTGGAAGACCTGGACCTGGTGGAACTCAACGAGGCCTTCGCCTCCACCAGCATCGCCTGCATGCGGGAGCTGGGCCTGGACCCTGCGATCGTCAATGTCAACGGGGGGGCCATCGCCCTGGGCCATCCGCTGGGCTGCAGCGGCGCCCGCATCCTGACCACACTTCTTCATGAAATGAAAAGAAGGGAAAACCTGCGCTACGGCCTGGCCACCATGTGCGTGGGCGTGGGCCAGGGCGCCGCCCTGGTCGTCGAAAAAGTCTCCTGAGGGGTCAGACCAGCATGGTGACAGGCTGTTCCAGGAAGCCTTTCAGCGTCTGCAGGAACAGGGCCCCCACCGCGCCGTCCACGACCCGGTGGTCGCAGCTCATGGTCAACTTCATGATGTTGACGGCCTTGAAAGCGCCGTTCTCCACGACGACGGTCTCTTTGATGCCGCCTATGGCGAGTATGCAGGCATCCGGCGGGTTGATGATGGCGGTGAACTCATCAATGCCCATCATGCCCAGGTTGGAGACCGTGAAGGTGTTGCCGCTGAAGTCCTGCGGCTGGAGTTTTTTGCCCTTGGCCTTGTCATACAGGGTCTTGGCCTCGGCGGCGATCTGGCTGAGCGTCTTCTGGTCGGCGAAACGGATCACCGGTACGATGAGGCCTTCCTCGACGGCGACGGCGGAGCCGATGTGGATATGGGCGTAACTGCGGATAAAGTCGCCCATCCAGCTGCTGTTGACCGCCGGGTGGCGGCGCAGGGCCATGGCCGCGGCCTTGATGATCATGTCGTTGAAGGAGATCTTGACCGGCGACACCTCGTTCATGGCCCGGCGGGCCTCGATGGCCTTGTCCATGTTCACCTCGATCTTCAGGTAGAAATGCGGGGACTGGAACTTGCTCTCGCTGAGCCGGCGGGCAATGGTCTTGCGCATCTGGCTCAGGGGCTGGTCCTGGTAGCCTTCCTCGCCGCTGGCGGCGGGGGCCGCGGCGGCGGCCGGCGCCTCGGAGGGCACATAGTTGTCAATGTCGCGGCGGATGATGCGGCCGCCGTCCCCGCTGCCCTGTACACGGCTCAGGTCTATGCCCTTTTCTGCGGCAAGCTTCCTGGCCAGGGGGGAGGCTTTGGTGCGCCCGCCCGGCTCCTGAGAGCTAGCGGCTGCGGGAGCCGGGGCCGCCTTCGCGGGGGCCGCGGCGGCCTGACCGGAGGCTTCTTCCTGCCCGGCTTCCTCTTCCTGCCCGTCGGCGGCCGACAGCAGGGGTTGGATATCGGTGCCTTCCTTGCCGACGATGGCGATGATGTCGTTGACCCTGGCCGATGCGCCGGCGTCCACGCCGATGTACAACAGGGTGCCGTCCACGTATCCGATGACCTCCATGGTCGCTTTGTCCGTCTCCACGTCCGCCAGCACGTCGTCGGCGGCCACCTTGTCACCCACTTTTTTATGCCACTCGACGATCTTCCCCTCTTTCATGGTATCGCTCAGCAGGGGCATGCGGATGACCGAGGCGTCCTGCTGCGCTTTCTCCAGCGCCGCCTTGTCCACGGCCGGCTTTTTCCCTGCGGGGGCCGCTGATTTTTTTTCGGGGGCCTTGTCGGACTGCTTGGCTTTTTCTTCCCCGCCTTTCGCCGGGGCGGCCTCTTTCAGCAGGGGCTTGTAGTCCTCCCCTTCCTGGCCGACGATGGCGATGATGTCGTTCACCTGGGCGGCTTCTCCTTTTTTGAGGCCTATGTACAATACCGTGCCCTCCACATAAGGCAGCACCTCCATCGTAGCCTTGTCCGTCTCCACCTCGGCGATCACGTCGTCCGCCTTGATCTTATCGCCAACCTTGACATGCCATTCTGCGATGACACCCTCTTTCATCGTATCGCTCAGGAGGGGCATTCGTATTGCTTCAGCCATAGAAATTGCTTTGCGTTGCTTCGTCCAAAATTTGTTCAAAAGTAGTGAAAAAACGGATTTTAGGGGGAAGGCCTCCCGGAAAGCGCTCCTGCCGGAAGCCGCAACTCAGCCCAGGTCCAGGTTGAGCTCGTCCTTCAGCTTTTTGATGTGGGGGTATTTTTTCAGCATGCGCTCCAGCTGCTGCCGCTGGGTGAGGATCTCGGGGCCCTGGCGCTGGCGGAGGCGTTCGTCTATGCAGGTGCTGACCCGGATCATGGGGTTGTGAAAGGCCTTTTTCAGGGCCTCGGCAAAGGCCCCGCGTTCGTCTTCGACGAAGCGCTGCTGTATGGGCTGACGGCAGGTGATCATGACCTCTGCGTCCGACGCCACATGGACCACCGCCATCTCCAGGTTGGTGGCGGCCTGCATTTTCTGCTGCTGCCGCAGCGCGGCAATGGTGTCTTCCCACAAGGCGGCTACCCGCGCCGGCTCCAGGGGCTCGGGTGGCTGCTGCTCTTCCTTCTTCCGGTCGTGGGCCTCTACCTCTTCACGGATGGCGCGCAGGTCCAGCCCGCCGCTGCCCAGCGTGCCCGAACCGGCGGCCGGGGAGCGCTTGCGCCCTGCTTTGCCGGGGGCAGGCGCGGCAGGCGGTGGCGCCGCAGCAGGCGCCGGAGCGGGTGGCGGGGCCGGGGAGGTGGCAGGCGCCGGAGCGGCCTCCGTCGCGGCGGCGGGCGCCACGGGCCGGGGGGGCGCGGCAGGTGCAGGCGACACCGGGTTTGCCGGGCGCGGGGCCTGGCTCAGGGGTCGCGGCAGGGGGGCTCTTAGCGGCTGGGGCTTGCTGAGGGCGTCAGCTACTTTTTTTTTTGACACGGCGCCGCTGCGCTCGTCGCTGACCAGCGCGACGGCCTGCTGGAGATAACAAAGCCGGATCAGGGCCATTTCCACGGTCAGGCGTTTGTTCCGGGCCTGCCGGTACTGGCCGTCGGCCTCGTTGAGCAGGTGCAGCGCCGAGACGAGGAAGGCCGTGTCGCTGGCCTTGGCCGCCTCCTCGTAACGCGATCGGAGGTTGTCGGAGACCTCCATGAGGGCGGTGATGCGCTTGTCGCGGCATACCAGGAGATTTCGCAGGAACTCGGAAAGCCCGTCCAGGAAGTGGTCTCCCTCGAAGCCCTTCTGAAGCACCTCGTCGAACAGCAGCAGCGCGGCGCCCGCATCCTGCTGCCCCACGGCGTCCATCAGGCGGAAGTAATAGTCGTAGTCCAGGATATTGAGATGCTCCAGCGTGCTCTGATAGCTGAGGCTGCCGTTCGTGAAGCTGACGATCTTGTCCAGGATGGACAGGGCGTCGCGCATGCAGCCCTCGCTCTTCTGGGCGATCAGGTGCAGGGCGTCGTTGTCGGCGCTGATGCCTTCCTTGGTGCAGATCTCCTTCAGGTGGGCGACGGTATCGGTGCTGTCTATCCGCTTGAAGTCGAAAATCTGGCAGCGGCTGAGTATGGTGGGCAGTATGCGGTGCTTCTCCGTGGTCGCCAGGATGAAGATGGCATAGGGCGGCGGTTCCTCCAGGGTCTTGAGAAAGGCGTTGAAGGCCTGGGGGCTCAGCATGTGTACCTCATCGATGATGTACACCTTGTATTTGCCGGCCTGCGGCGCAAAGCGCACCTGCTCAGTAAGCAGGCGGATGTCGTCGACGGAATTGTTGGAGGCCGCATCCAGCTCGTGGATATTGAAGGACTTGCCCTCGTTGAAGGCCGTGCAGGAGTCGCAGGCGTTGCAGGCCTCTCCCTCCGCCCCGCGGTGCTCGCAGTTGATGGTCTTGGCCAGGATGCGGGCGAAGGTGGTCTTGCCGACACCGCGCGGAACGCAAAATAGGAAAGCATGGGCCAGCTGACTGTTGCGGATGGCGTTCTTCAGGGTGGTGGTGATATGCGCCTGCCCGACGACGCTGTCGAAGGTCTGCGGGCGGTATTTGCGGGCCGATACAATGAAATTGTCCATCCCCGCTAAGGTACTCAAGTTTTCGGTATTCGCGGGGCGGGCTCAGCCCAGCATGGGGTGCCGCTCGAAGGGCTGATCCCGGTCGAAGAGGTAGCGGTAGGTGATCAGGCGGCGGCTCTCAAAAGCCCCCAGGCGGAGGGCGATGTTGATCATCTTGGGGTTGAAATCCCCTATCCACTGCATCTCATAATCCTCGTATTTCATCTCCTGCTGGATCAGCTTGGCCCCCTCCACGATCATGTAGGAGTCCGCCCCCGTCCCCTGGAACTCCGGCACCACGCCGAAGACCAGGCCCACGGCCCGGCGGCAGCCGCCAAAGCGCTTCATCCACAGGAAACGCAGCTTCTGCCACCACCCGAAACGCCCGTTGAAATGGCGGAACCACTGGTTGAGGTCCGGCAGGTTCAGCCAGCATCCGATGGGCTCGCCCTTGTGGTAGATGAACCACACCAGGCTCTCGTCGATGACCGGCTTCATGGAGCGGAAGATCTTGCGCGCCTGGCGCGGCTCCAAGCTCTTGTTCCCGCCATGGCCGGCCCAGGCCTTGTTGTACACCGTGCAGAAGTCGGCAGCGTATTTGTCGAGGGCGGCCTTGCGGACATGCTCGGCATGAAAACTGGGGTCGCTGGCCAGCGCCTGATGACGCTGGTAGATCTTGTCCTCGAGGGGGTCCGCCACACGGAGGCTCAGGCATATCTGGTGAAAGAAGGGCTGGAAGCCGTACCGCTCGAACAGGGCCTGGTAATACGGCGGGTTGTAGTTCATACAGTACAGGGGGGCGTGGAAGCCCTGGACCAGCAGGCCCCACCAGCGGTCCCGCTCCCCGAAGTTGATGGGCCCGTCCATGGCACCCTGCCCCCGTTCCGCCAGCCAGTCCCTGGCCTTGTCGAAAAGCATGTTGGCCGCCGCCGGGTCATCCACGCAGTCGAAGAAGCCCATGCCCCCAGTGGGCTGCCGGTCGCCCTTCGTGCGATACCGGCGGTTCACGAAGGCCGCCACCCGGCCGATGGGGCTTCCACCCTCGTCCAGCAGCAGCCAGCGCGCGACTTCGTTGCCCGGTTGCCGCAACAGCTTGTTCCTGGCCGGATCGAAGACCTCCTCGATATCCTTGTCCAGGGGCCGGATCCACTCGGGGTTGTCCCGGTGGATCACCGCAGGCAGTTCCAGGAACTGCCTGACCGTGGCGGGGCTGTTGACGGGGATCAGGGGCATGCGCTGTCGTTGTGGCGGATTGGCGGGCAGGCCTGCGCCGGCCTCACTCTTCTTCGGGCTCCAGGTGAAAGCTTTCGATGAATTTGGTGGTAAAATTACCCTTCCTGAAATCTGCATTGCGCATCAGCTGCTGGTGGAAGGGAATGGTGGTCTTCACCCCTTCGATCACAAACTCACTGAGCGCGCGTTCCATGGTATCGATGGCCTCCTCCCGGGTCTGAGCCACGGTGATGAGCTTGGCCACCAGGGAATCGTAATAGGGCGGGATCACATAACCCGCATAGATGTGGGAATCCACGCGGACGCCGTGGCCGCCGGGCGTATGCAGGACGGTGATCTTCCCCGGGGAGGGCCGGAAATCGTTGTAGGGGTCCTCCGCATTGATGCGGCATTCGATGGCATGGGCCTGGGGCAGGTAGTTCTTGCCGGAGATGGGGATACCGGCGGCGATTTTGATCTGCTCCTTGATGAGGTCGAAGTTGATGACTTCTTCGGTCACCCCATGCTCCACCTGTATGCGGGTGTTCATCTCCATAAAGTAGAACTGGTGATGCTTGTCCACCAGGAACTCCACGGTGCCCACCCCCTCATACTGGATGGCCGAGGCGGCGCGGATGGCGGCCGCCCCCATCTTCTCCCGCAACTCGGACGTCATGTAGGGGGAAGGGGATTCCTCCACGAGCTTCTGGTGCCGGCGCTGGATGGAGCAGTCCCGTTCGCTGAGGTGGCATACCTTGCCGTACTGGTCGCCGGCCACCTGTACCTCGATGTGCCTGGGCTCTTCGACAAATTTTTCCATGTAGATGCCGTCGTTGCTGAAGGCGGCCTTGGCCTCCGTGCGGGCGGCATCAAAATGGTGCTCGATCTCGGCTTCTGTCCAGACCACCCGCATGCCCTTGCCGCCGCCGCCGGCGGTGGCTTTCAGGATCACCGGATAGCCAATCTCCGCAGCGATGCGGCGGGCATCCTCGGCACTGCTGACCAGGCCTTCCGACCCGGGGATCACGGGGACCCCCGCTTCGATCATGGTTTCCTTGGCCGTCATCTTGTCCCCCATGCGCCGGATCATGTCCGGCTTGGGACCGATGAACTTCACCCCGTGCTCGCCGCAGATCTCCGCAAAACGGGCGTTCTCCGCCAAAAACCCATAGCCGGGGTGGATGGCGTCCGCGTTGGTGATCTCCGCGGCACTCATGATGCTCGGAATATTGAGGTAGGACTCGCTGCTGGCCGGCTTGCCTATGCATACGGCCTCGTCGGCGAAACGGGCATGGAGGCTGTCCCGGTCGGCAGTGGAATAGATGGCCACGGTCTTGATCCCCATCTCCCGGCAGGTGCGGATCACCCTCAAGGCAATCTCCCCGCGGTTCGCAATCATTATCTTCTTGAACATGCTGGCTGGATTAGGTTAGATAGCACGAAAGGTTGCAGGGACAATAATCCTTACAACCTTTCGCGGCGGCCGCGGCTCAGGCGGGTTCCACGAGGAAAAGCGGCTGGTCGTATTCGACCGGGGACGTGTCGTCGGCCAGGACCTTGACGATCTTCCCGCTGACCTCGCTCTCAATCTCGTTGAACAGCTTCATGGCCTCGATGATGCAGACCACCTTGCCGGGGGTGACCTCGTCACCCACATTGACAAAGGCAGGCTTGTCCGGGGATGGGCTGCGGTAGAAAGTGCCGATCATCGGCGACTTGATGACGATCAGGTTGTCCGCCGGCGGCGCAGGCGGCGGGGGCGGCGGGGTGGCGGGTTGCTCGGCTGCGGCAGGCTGGGGCGTGGCAGCTACCTGGGGCATGGCCGCAATGGCCGGGACCTGGATCATGGGCGGCGTCTCGCCGGCGCCATGTTCCCGCTTAATGGTGATCCTGAACTTGTCCTGCTCAATGCTCAACTCCGTAATCGAGGATTTGTTGACCATCTTGACGAGTTCCTGAATCTGTTTAAAATCCATAGGTCAAAGTTGTTTGTGTAGGCTGTCGGTAAAGCGAATGCGGGAGTGGAGCGCTCAGCTCTTCACCCGTTCGATGTATTCGCCGGTACGTGCATTGACGCGGATGAGCTCGTCGCTGTCGACGAACAGGGGCACCATGACGGTGGCACCCGTCTCGACGGTGGCGGCCTTCAGGGTACGGGTGGCCGTATCGCCTTTGAGGCCGGGCTCTGTATAGGTGACTTTGAGCACGATCTTATCCGGCAGCTCTACGCTCATGGGCAGGTCCGTATCCGTATTGATCAGGATGAAGCACTCCTGACCGTCCTTGTAAAAGGCCGGGTTGTCCACCTTGGCCTCGTCCAGGGAGATCTGCTCATAAGACTGGGTATCCATGAAATGGTATCCGGTGTCGTCCTTGTACAGGTACTGGAAGGGACGCTTTTCCACCCGGACGGGAAAGATGGTTTCACCGGAGTTCCAGGTATATTCGATGTTCTTCCCGGATTCGACGCTCTTCAATTTGGCCCAGACCTTGGCCGCCGCACGGGCGGTCTTGTTCTGGCCGAAATCTGTCACCTGGAAAAGCTCATTGTTCAATTTGATGATGAGGCCCATCCGGATGTCTGCTGTTGTTGCCATACCGAATTTTAAAATTAACATTTAAAAGTGAACGCAAATGTAAAATTTTACGGGTAATTCCCTCTTTTTGGCGCATTTTCAGCCCTTTTTCGGCCATTTTTCTCCTGAAATCCGCCCCCAGACCCCCTGCATGCCCGGTGCTGCTTCCGGCCCGGGAGGCCCCGGCGGCCGGGACAGGGGCAGGGAAAATATGGGTAATTTGCCTTTATTTGCGCCGGCAGCGGA
>CBINPH010000095.1:0-9598 GCA_966252445.1 uncultured Chitinophagaceae bacterium
GCAACCGGGATTTTTATTGCATCGTCGACCATGACCAAGAGGTCAGCTGCGTGGGATTTCTCTTTTATGGGTCCCTGCAGACGATGTTTACCCGGCTCGACGCGAAAGAACAAGCCAAGATCGACTTGTTGCTTCGGGTATTTCAGGACGAGTTCGACACGGTGGACAATATACAGGAAGAAATGCTGCGCATGCTCCTGAAAAGATTGATCATCATCATCACACGCCTCGCCAAGCAGCAATTTATCCATGATGAAGAACTGACCGGAAAAAAACTGGATATCATCCGCCAGTTCAACCTCCTGGTGGAAAATCATTACAAGACCCAACACCAGGTAAAGTTTTATGCGGGCCAGCTGCACCGCTCGCCCAAGACCCTTTCCAACCTCTTCGCCCTGTATAACAAAAAATCACCGCTGGCCGTTATCCAGGAACGGGTGATCCTGGAGGCCAAGCGTCTTCTCGTCTATTCCCACAAAAGCGCGAAGGAGATCGCTTATGAACTGGGGTTCGACGACGTGGCCTATTTCAGCAAATTTTTCAAGAAACTGACGGGCATGGCCCCGACAGACTTCCGGAAAGGACAGGCCGGCCTCCAAACGGCTGAAAAAGGAACCCGCCGGGCGACCTAAACCCTACCACCGACATCTGGAACACGGAGACAGCATTATGACAACTTTCCGGGAAGTCTGTCTATTCTTCCCGGCTATCGGTTATGGGACCTTTGTGGTATCGAATCATCATCCATACCACAAATGCACCACAGATGAAAAACTTCCCGATTCCTGAGAAAGCGCAGTTGTCCCCGGCCAACCAGGCCATTTTCGATCAGCTGAAGGGCGTCGTAGGTTACGTACCCAACCTGTATGCCGCTATGGCCAATTCCGAACACGCCCTGGGCAACTACCTCACCTTCCAAAACGGGAAAACCTCGTTAAGCCCGAAAGAGCGGGAGGTGATCAACCTGGTCGTCAGCCAGTACAACCACTGTGTGTATTGCATAAGCGCCCATACGGCCGTGGCGAGGATGTTGGGGTTCGACGAGGGTCAAATACTGGATATCCGGAGGGCGGACATACCCTTTGACCACAAGCTGGATGCCCTGGCGAAACTGGTGAACAGCATTGTGGAGAACCAGGGACATGCCGAGCAGTCATACCTGGACGGTTTTTACGGGGCCGGATATACCCATGGCTCCCTGATCGATGTAGTATCCGTGATCGGCGACAAGACGATCACCAATTATCTGCACGCCCTGATTAAAGTACCCGTGGACTGGCCGGTGGCGCCGGAACTGACCTGAGCAGAAGGCTCCTGCAGCCTGGTCCTTTATGATGCAAGAGTTGCCTGCGTGCCCTGACCCGGCCTTCAGTGCCACCGGTCAACGGGAGTATGATGTAGCTGGCCGGCTGGTGACCAGTCCCCGACCGCCGGGCCTTAGCCGGCCCCCTGCACATAATAATCCGCCCGGGTCCGTTCCTTGTTATACTTGTTGCGGTATTCGATGGGGGATAGCCCGGTGATGCGCCGGAAAATCGTCCGGAAAGCCTTGATATCGGAATACCCCACGTCATACATCACTTCGTTGATGTTTTTCCTGCTGGCCTCAAAGTACTTTTTGGCCGTCTCTATCTTGACCCGCTGTATGTATTCGATGACCGTGTTCGCCGTGGCCTTTTTGAACCTGCGCTCCAGGTTTCGGCGGCTGAGCGCCAGCAGGGAGGTGAGCTGGTCCACGGTGATGCGTTCCTGAAAGTTCTGCTCTATATATTCCTGTGCCATCCTGACCTGCTCATCATCATGATCTTTCTGACCTTCAAAAATGATAAAGGGCGATTGGCTATGCCGGTCGATATCCACCTGAAAGGTCTTGGCGCAGTGAATGGCCACATCCCGTCCCACATATTTCTCAATGATGTACAAGATCAGGTTGGCGGAAGAAAACGATCCTCCACTGGTGTAGATGCCGTATTCGTCGGTAATCACTTTGTCCGTCACGAGCTCGACATCGGGGAACATTTTTCCGAACTCCTTGGCCGCCCGCCAATGGGTGGAACACTTTCTTCCTTTTAGCAATCCCGTGGCCGCCAGCAAAAATGCGCCCACACACAGGCTCGCGATCTCGGCGCCGTTTTTGTATTGCTGGACAATCCAGGGTACCAGCGGCCGGCTCTGTTCCAGGGCCTTCGGGATATCCCCTTCGAAAGCGGGGATGATCACCAGGTCCGTCGCCTTCAATCTCCTGGCTTCGGTGTCCGGATGCAGCACAAAAAGCCCGTTGTTCAGCACGATCTCCCTATCGGTTCCGACCACCTCTACCCGGAAGGGCGGCTCGCCGCCTTGCTCCTGGACGTATTCGTTTACGGCCAAGAAGGCCCGCCGCGGATTATCGATGCTGCCCAGGTTGCTGCCGGAGCTGGCCAGAATGGATATATGTTTCATGTCCGAGGTTTTGGACCCTAAAACTACGGATAATTTCTGTCGCAATTTACCCCTCAAGTTGTCGTATTTCCACCCTACGGCCACGCCTGCATTCCCCTACTTTTGACTCCTTATCCTTCGACGATGCGGAAAGTCATTTCATTCCATATGATTACCATGGACGGCTACTTCGAAGGTACCCAGGGAGAGACCGGCTGGCGCCGGGTCGATGAAGAGGTCAGCGAGTTCCTGCTCGTGCAGGCCCAGAGAACCGACATGATGCTGTTCGGACGAAAGACTTACCAGATCATGAAGGCCTTCTGGCCGACCGAAGAGGCCCGGCAGCGCGAGCCCGCGATGGCGGAGATCATGAACAGCTGCCCCAAAATCGTTTTCTCGCGGAACATGGAAGAACCCGGCTGGACAAATGCCCGGCTGGTTACCGACGGGACTGTGGGGGAGGTGCGCCGGATAAAGGCCCTGCCGGGCCAGGATATAATGGTCTTCGGAAGCGCGTCGCTGGCTTCTGCGCTGGTGCGGGAGGACCTGCTGGATGAACTGCGGCTGATGATCAACCCGGTCATCCTGGGCAAAGGGCATTCCCTGTTCACGAAAGCCGGCTCCCCAAGCGCCTGGCAGCTGCGCAAGACGAAGGTATTCGGCAATGGCAATGTCCTGTTGTATTACCAGCCAGGCGGCCGCTGAGGCCTTCTGGCAGGCACAAGGAAAAGCTTTATCTTTGGTTACATCGTTTACTGTTAAATCAATATCACATGAAAAATGTAAATCCCTACCTGAACTTCCAGGGCAACGCCGAGGAGGCATTCAACTTCTACAAATCCATTTTCGGGGGCGAGTTCTCTACCCTGATGCGGTTCAAGGATACGCCGGAAGGAGAAAAATGCTCGCCGGAAGACGCGAACAAGATCATGCACATCGCCCTTCCTTTGGGTACGGGACAGACGCTCATGGCCACGGACGCCGTGGAGTCCATGGGCCACAAGACGACCATCGGCAACAATTTCTACATTTCTGTCAATGCCGACACCGAAGAAGAAGGACAGCGGATTTTCGACGGGTTGTCGGCAGGCGGCAAAGTGCAGGTGCCTTTCCAGAAACAGTTCTGGGGAGCATGGCATGGCAATTTTATCGACAAGTTCGGCGTACCCTGGATGGTCAACCTCTGATCCGGACGATATAGTCCCGGACATGGGCGGGCCCGTGGAGCGCCGGCCAAACACGACCATACGATGACGCTGCAGGAAGCCACTGCACTGATCGGCCATCCCCGCCCGGCGGGGGCGGAGGATGTCGCCGTGGAATGGGCGGACCTGGGCTGTGGCAGCGGCCTGTTCACCCGGGCCCTGGCGGCCATGCTGCCTTCGGGAAGCATCGTGCATGCCGTGGACCGCGACAACCCGCTGAAGCCTGTCCGGATGCCGACGGGCAGCACCATACATCCCGTACAGGCTGATTTCCTGAACGGGCCCGGGGCGTTGCCTCCGCTGGACGGTATCCTCATCGCGCAGGCGATGCATTATGTGGCAGACAAGCCAGCCTTCCTGCAGCTGTGGAGAAGCGCTTTCCGCGGCAGAGGGCGCTGGCTCGTGGTGGAATATGAGCTGAGCCGCCCGGTGGAAACCTGGGTGCCCTATCCGCTGCCTTTCCGGCAACTGAAACCACTTTTCCGCGAGGCCGGCTATGCGAACGTCGAACGGCTGGGGGAACGGCCCTCCCGTTACCACAGGGGGGCCATGTACGCCGCTTTGATCACCGAATAGCACCGGCTGTGGCCGCTTTTATATACCTGTTGACATGGAGCCTTCCCTGGAGTCCCTGCTGGCCTATATCCATTCGCTGATGGATTTCCCTGCACAGAGCTGGGAGAGGCTGCAGCCTGCCCTGCGGCCGCTCTCCCTGCCCGGTGATGCCTGGCTGCTGCGGGAAGGCCGGATTTGCGAGGCATTGTATTACATCAGCGAGGGATATGCCCGGGCATTTACCGAGCATGGGGTCCGGGAGATCAACCTCGATTTCTTCTTTGAGGGGGATATCGCGACAGATGTCGCCAGTTTCACGCGGGGCTCCCCCGCGACGATGTCCATCCGCGCGGGGGAGCCCCTGCAGGTAATCCGATTCGACAAGGAATTGCTCTATGCGGCGGCCAGGGAAGACCATCTGATCGAGACCCTGGGCAAGCGTTGCCTGGGGCGGATCGCCGCGGCCCGGGAAGAGCACCGGACCCTCGACAAGCTGCCTGACGCCGGGCAGCGGTATGCCTATATAGAACGCCACCATCCCGAACTGATCCAGCGGGTATCGCTGACCCAGCTGGCATCCTATCTGGGTGTGGCCAGGGAGACCCTCAGCCGCATTCGCAGCCGAAGAACCTGAGGAACGCTTTTTGTGACAATGATCACAACGGCGGGGCCATAGATCAGCGACCTTTGTGCTCCAGGGCCGGGGCCATGCCCGCCGGTCCTTATCGGAAATCAAAAGACAAAAAAATGACAAAATCAACCGTCTCCCAGGAACAACATCCTGCGCTGTCTACCGTGCTCAGCTTCATCGAAGCCCTCCATGCCGAAAAATGGAGCGAAGCGGCTGCCTGTCTGCAGGAAGACTTTGCCTTCCAAGGGGTTCTGGGCAGCCGTGACGGCGCGGCGGCCTATATGCAGGACATGGAACGCATGAAGATCAAGTATCAGGTAGAGAAAACCATCACCGAAGGGAACGACGTATGCGTGATCTGCGAGTATCTTATTTCCGGGGTCACCCTGCCGGGATGCAACTGGTACCATTTGGAGGGGGGCCGGATCGCTTCCCTGCGCGCGATTTTTGACCCGCGTCCGCTGCTCGAAGATGCCAGCTGACCAGGCGAGCACATACAGCAAAGCGGCCATGCCTGGTGCATGACCGCTTTGCTGACAACCCGTGTCGGTGGCCGCCACGGTCGTATGGGCGTGCTATTCCCAGCCGAAGATTTGCTGAAGATTGGAGTTGAGGACCGTCTGGGTATAAGGCACGGGCCGGTAATAATATTTGGGTTCTACAAAACTGCGCGGGGTGATCTCGGTCACCAGGGTACCTCCGCCCGTCCCGTGGCGCAGGTAAACCGTCACGTCTTCACCGAAGGACCCTGCCTTGTAATACACGAGGACCTTCCCCAGGGAATTTTTTTCTTTGTCCGCCTCCGCAGGTATCACGGCATCCTTGCCCACCAGCTTGATGTCCGGAATACCATCGCCCGTGAGGTCAAAATTGCCGAGGCCGGGAAAATACATGCCTTCGGGGATCTTCTCCAGCAGGCGCCCCGCGTGCCAGCGCATCAGGTCATCGTAGCGATAGCCTTCCAGGGCGAACTCGACACGCCTTTCCCGCCGGATCTCCAGCAGGACACCCTGATGGGGACCGCTGACATCGGGATAGGCGCCCTGCAACAGCGGATCCGGATGAGCATTCGCATAGGCCAGGTCCAGGTGAGCCACCCCGGCCCTGTCTCTCAGCAGATTGACGGTCTTGTCGAGGTCTTCCTGGGTAATCTCGCCCAGCTCGGCAGCCGCTTCCGCATAGGTCAGCAGCACCTCCGGATACCGGATGACGGGGAAGTCGGTGCTGCCAATGATCAGGCCGTCGGTGCTGGCGTTGAAATAGCCTTTCCACTGGTGATAACCCGTGAAGTTCTTGTTCAGCCGCTGTATGTATGGCGCATTGTCCTGCACACGCATAAAGCCGGGCGGCACGATGGTCTGGCTCATGCGGGGGTCGCGGTCTTTGAATTCCTCCACAAAGCCCATTTGTTCATATCCCGGCTGATCGGTGAACCTCGTCCCGTCTTTCATGAGATAGCATTGGACCAGGCTGCGGGACGGGGACTGCTCGTAGTCCCCGAATACGGCATAATTGATATCTGCGCTGCCGGCCCCCTTTTTCGTGAGGTCATAGGGTGTGTTCAGGATGACCTCGGGGTTGGAAGAGAGATCCTGGCTGTTGAACAAGGTCCCGTAGTCTTTATCGGGATGACCGGTATTGTATACACTGAACTGCCCCGAAGCCATCACCCCGGCAGCTACGGCTTTGGCCGTCTGTAAAAAGGCGCCGGCAGTGGCCGACAGCTGCAGTTCAGGGTGATATTTGCGGAACGTGCCTTCATAGAGGGCCACCCGGGCGTATACGGCCTGGACGGCACGAAGGCCCGGCGTACCAGAGGGGACGTCCTCCCGCACGTGGGCGGCGGCGAAGGCCAGGTCGGCCATGATGCTGTCCATCACGACTGTACGCGGGGATCGCCCCATATACAGGGCTGCAGAATCGGAAGGCTCCAGGGGCTGGGAATACCAGGGGACGTCGGAATAGCGCTGGACCATGTCGTAATAGAACTGCGCACGGTAGTACCGCGCCAGTCCTGCATAATGGTCCCTGACGGCCTGGTCCACCGAGGCCTGTCCATAGTTCTGCAGGAAATAGTTGATGTCCCTGAGCCTGCCCCATGACCAGCCTCCGGTAATATTCTTCGAATCAGGACTGCCCGTCATGATGTTCTTGATCTCGATCGCTCCCGTGGTGGCATCGTTGTCGCTGCTCTGGTCGTCCAGATAACGGCTCACGCCGGGCTGGTTCATGAGCCCATTGACGTACAGGGCCAGGTCCGCCTCTGACTTAAAAAACACCTCCGGAGCAATAGAGGTCTGGGGATAAAGATCCAGAAAATCGCGTTTGCAGGAATATAGGGCCGCCGACAGGCAGATCATCAGAATATAAAAGGTATGTTTTTTCATGACCTTGCGTTTGAAATACGAAAAGGAGGATCAGAGGTCCACGTTTATGCCCAGGGAATATTTGCGCTGGTAAGGATACTCCCAGCCGTAACCGTCGGTAATGGACTCCGGATCCAGGTACTTCTTGATGGCTGAGAACTCAAACAGGTTCTCGCCCGTGAAGAAAATCCTCAACCGCTCGATCCCATATCTTCCCGTGAAGGCGCGGGGAAGGGTATATCCCAGCGTAAAATTCTTGACCCGCAGGTAGGCGGCGTTGAGCAGGTACTGGGTCTGGGGAATGTCGAGGCCGCTGCCATAATTGTTGTCTGCCAGCCAGGACTGCAGCACAGGGAAATAGGAATCCGTGTTGGCGTCGGCCAGGCCGGCTGCGATATAGGCCGGCGGGTATGAAGCCCGTTCCTCTGCGGTAGCCGCCTCCCCGCGATAGAAGTCCAGGTTCCAGGGATAGACATTGGCATAGGGCTGCTGGTAAGGGCCCCAGAACAGATAATGATGGGGGTAAAAATCCATGCGGCCAATGCCCTGGAGGAAAAGGGACAGATCGATATTGTTCCAGCCGAGATCCAGGTTGAACCCGAAACGGTAGCGGGGGCTGGTGTTGCCGATGATGCTCAGGTCCTTGGGTTCCTTGGCGGTGCTGCCCAGCTCGATGCGACCATTGCCATCCAGGTCCTTGTATTTGGGCCAGCCGGGCACGATGTCCAGCGCACCCCAGGGGATGATCTCTGACTCGTCCAGCGCTTCGATCTCTCCCTTGTCCCGGAACATACCGTCGTTGGTCAGCCCCCAGATCTCTCCGATTTCCTGGCCGGGTCTCCAGGAGGCCGAGAAGCTGCCCAGGCTGTTGTTGTATTTGGTGATCTCGCTGCGCGAGTCGGAGAGGATGAAGCGGGTCTCCAGGGACAGGGGCTTGCCCCCTGCCTGGAATGTCTGCCGGTAACCCAGCGACAGTTCCCATCCCTGGGTCTTGAGATCAGCCGCGTTCTGCCGCGGGGCCGAGGTGCCCAGTACAGCGGGCAGCTCCTGGCTGGGAGCCAGCATACCCAGGGTACGGCGGACATAATAGTCGAACGAGGCGGTCAGCTTCCCGTCGAAGAATCCCATATCGGTGCCCACATTGGCGGTAGTGACTTTCTCCCAGGTATAATGGCTGGGGTCAACCTGCAAGGCGGGGGCGCTGCCCAGGACTGTAGGGAGGGCATTGTCGATGAGGTATGTGGAGGTGAATACCGGGAGGGTCTGGATATAACCATAGTAGTCCACGCTCTGGTTGCCCAGGCTGCCATAGGAGGCCCGGAGCTTGAACACCGGCAGAACCCGCGATATGGGCGCCCAGAATTCCTCCTTGTTGACGATCCAGGCCGCGGACACGGAAGGGAACAGGCCCCAGCGGTCGTTCGGCGGAAAGCGGGAGGACCCGTCGGCGCGGGCATTGCCCTCCAGGATATACCTTTCCTTGAAAGTGTAATTTATCCGCCCGAAAAAACTGCGGATCGCATAGCCATAATAGCCCTCGTGATCCTTCGTGCTTACCGTCACGTCTCCCGTAGCGAGGCCGATATACGGCACGGACCCCGAGATGAGGTCGTTCTTGGAGACGCTTACAGGCGACCATTCATATTTTTCCTGGTTGTAACCAGCCATGAGCTTCAGGGCATGATCGCCGAAAGTTTTGCCGTAATTCACATACAGATCGAAGACGTCCTGTACGATGGTGCCGTTGGTTTCCGTGATCGAGCTCGGCGTCCCCTGCTCCCGGACATCGTCGGGGCCATAGCCGATATTGTAAGGGAGACGCTCTGTATGGTATTTCCAGAGCTCGCGCTTGAAGCTTGCGTCACCGGTGACCTGCAGGTCTCCGTTAAAAAAGCTGGCCACCGCGCGGGCAATATTCTGAAACCCGAAGCGGGTTTGCTGGTTGCGCCCACCGTCCGTGAGCTGGGCGGCCAGCCTCCCTGCGCCCGTGTTGGCCCAGGTGCCGTCGGGGTTCTTCGCCGCCTGTATAGGCTGCAGATAATAAACGTCCGTGACGCTGTAGGTCGGCGCATCTCTTTGCAGTTGGTAGACATTCAGGTTGTTGTCGACCTTCAGCCAGGAGAGTGGAGAGAAATGGATGCGCCCCCGGAGGCCGTAGCGCTTCCAGTCGTCTTTCGTGAGCCGGTTCAGCCCGTTTTCCTTGGTATAATCCGCGGACAGCAGATAGCCCATGGGGCGCTTGGCCGCAGAGGCTGAACCGCTGAACGATATGGTGTGGTATTGAGAAAGGTTCGTCTTGTTGAAAAAATAACTGTTCCAGTCATGGCTTCCCATATAGGTCCATTGCGCAGGGTCGTCGGGATTGACCATGACATCCGGCAGGGAGGGATCCATCGAGCGCTGCTTGGCCCAGTCATACT
>CBINPH010000096.1:0-9583 GCA_966252445.1 uncultured Chitinophagaceae bacterium
ACTACGCCCTGGCCAAAGCTTATCATGCCCACGGGGAAGACCTGAAAGCCATCGAGGTGCTGCGCCAGGCCTTGCGCCGACGCCCGATCATGCAGGATGACCCTGCCCTGCAAGCCCGCTGCCGCGAGATGATCCAGTCCCTGCAGTGAACCCCCGCTCCCCCAGCTTATTTTCCTGAAGATTTGGTAAAAGAAATAGAAAGAAATATCTTGTACCCCATTCCAAAAGGAAACATAAGAAAAAGCAACAAAACACAAAGTCCGTAAGCGTCAAACAAAGATTTATGGAAAAATACATGCTGGCCCTGGACCAGGGCACGACCAGTTCCCGGGCCATCGTCTTCGACCAGGGGGGCAACATCAAGGCGGTAGCCCAGAAGGAGTTCCGGCAGATCTTTCCCCAACCGGGCTGGGTCGAGCATGATCCCATGGAAATCTGGTCCACCCAGGCCGGGGTAGCGGCGGAGGCCATCACCCGGGCCGGGGCCGACGGGGCGCAGATCCATGCCATCGGGATCACCAACCAAAGGGAAACCACCGTGGTCTGGGACCGGAAGACGGGGCAGCCGGTCTACCCCGCCATCGTCTGGCAGGACCGCCGTACGGCCGGCCTTTGCGATCAGCTGCGGGCCGACGGTGTAGCGGACATGATCCAACAAAAAACCGGCCTGGTCCTGGACGCCTATTTTTCCGGCACCAAGATCAAGTGGATCCTGGATCATGTAGAGGGCGCGCGGACCAAGGCCGAAGCCGGGCAACTGGCCTTTGGCACCATCGACAGCTGGCTGATCTGGAATTTTACCCGGGGAAAACTGCACATCACGGATGTCAGCAACGCCTCGCGGACCATGCTCTTTAATATTGCCCAGATGGCCTGGGACCCCGAGCTGCTGAAGCTGCTTGACATCCCCGAATCCCTGCTGCCGGAGGTGCGCTCCTGCAGCGAGATCTACGGAGAGACCTCCGGGCAGTTCCTGTCCCGGAAAATTCCCCTGGCCGGCATCGCCGGGGACCAGCAGGCAGCCCTGTTCGGGCAGATGTGCACACAACCCGGCATGGTCAAGAACACCTACGGGACCGGATGCTTCATGATGATGAATACCGGGCAGCAGATGATCCCCTCCCGGAACAACCTGCTGACCACGGTGGCCTGGAAACTGGGCGACCGCGTCGAATACGCCCTGGAAGGCAGCATTTTCATCGGCGGTGCCGTTGTCCAGTGGCTGCGTGACGGCCTGGGCATCATCCGCACTTCCGGCGAGGTCGAAGACCTGGCTGCGAAGGTACAGGACAGCGACGGGGTATACCTGGTGCCGGCCTTTGCGGGGCTCGGCGCACCCCACTGGAACCAGCATGCCCGTGGTACCATGGTGGGCATCACCCGGGGCACGACGGCCGCCCATATCGCCAGGGCCGCCCTGGACAGCATTGCCTACCAAACCTACGAGGTGCTCAAAGCCATGGAAGCGGACGCAGCGCTCGATATACAGGAGCTCCGCGTGGACGGTGGGGCCACAGCCAACAACCTGCTCATGCAGTTCCAGGCCGATCTGCTGCAACGCGATGTGGTCCGCCCCGGCGTGACGGAAACCACGGCCCTGGGAGCAGCCTACCTGGCCGGCCTGGCCACAGGCTTCTGGCCGGACCTGGACACGGTGCAGCGGCAGTGGAAGGAGGACCGCCGTTTCCATCCGGCCGCCGGCAGCCCCGCTGCCGGAAGCCTGAAGGGCTGGCTGCGCGCCGTCGAAGCTGCCAAATACTGGGCGGACCATCCCCAGAATTGAGCCGCGCCCCTGTCGCCCTAAAATTCCCAGTCAACTTTTGTTATCTTTCACCCCTCATTTTAACCGGAACATCTATGACCGCTTTTCTCGCTGAACTCGTAGGCACCGCCCTGCTGATTTTGCTTGGTGACGGCGTCGTCGCCAACGTATTGCTCCAACGATCCAAAGGCCTCAACAGCGGCTGGATCGTGATCACCTTCGGATGGGCCATGGCCGTTTTCGTGCCGGTCTATTGTTTCGCCACCTATAGCGGCGCCCACATCAACCCCGCCGTGACCCTGGGCCTGGCCTTCGCCGGGAAGTTTCCCTGGGCGCAGGTGCCCTCCTATCTGCTGGCGCAGCTGATCGGCGCCATGATCGGGGCTTTCCTGGTCTGGATTTCCTACAAGAAACACTACGACGAGGCGAACGATCCCGACGCCATGCTGATGACTTTTTGCACCATGCCGGCCATACGCAGTGTACGCCACAATGTGCTGACGGAGACCATTGGCACCTTCGTGCTCATTCTCGGCATCCTGTACCTGGTTACGCCGCCGGTAGGCCTCAATGCCGTCAATGCCCTCCCTGTGGGGCTGCTGGTATTCGCCATCGGGCTCTCCCTGGGAGGACCGACGGGGTATGCCATCAACCCGGCGCGCGACCTGGGTCCCCGCATTGTGCATGCCCTGTTGCCCATCAAGGGCAAACGAGACAGCGACTGGGCGTACGCCTGGATACCCGTCGTGGCACCGCTGATCGGGGCTGCCCTGGCCGCAGGGGCCTACTGCCTGCTGGGTCATTGAGGAACTGCTTCCCCTCCACTACGCTGATCCCTATACTCAACTTAAGGGCAGGTATTTTGTTTAAAAGGGGAAAACAGTCCTATGCTACAAGCCAATATTCCGGATTCGCCGCTGCCCCGGGTGGTCATCATCGGGGCGGGTTTTGCGGGCATCAACCTGATCAAGGTCCTGCATGGCAAACCTTTCCAGGTGGTGCTCATCAACAAGACCAACTACCATCTTTTCCAGCCCCTGCTCTACCAGGTCGCCACGGCCGGCCTGGAGGCCAGCAGCATTGCCTTTCCAATCCGGGGCATTTTCAAGCACCAGGAGAATTTCATTTTCCGGCTGGGCGAGGTCCTGGAGATCGTTCCCGGGACCCAGGAACTCAAGACCACTATCGGAGATATCCATTACGATCACCTCGTGATCGCGACGGGAAGCACCAGCAATTTCTTTGGCAATCCCCATTTCGAAGAGTATAGCAACGGCATGAAAACCCTGTATGAGGCCATTGGCATCCGGAATTTCGGGCTGGCCGGGCTGGAAAGGGTGCTGCTGCTCATGGACGAAACGGAGCGGGAAAAGGCGCTGAACGTGGTGATCGTGGGCGGCGGGCCCACGGGGGTGGAGCTGGCCGGGGCCCTGGCCGAGTTCCGCAAGACCATCTTCCCCCGGGATTACCCCGAGCTACCCCCCAGCCTGATGAAGATTCACCTGATCGAGGGCGGTTCCAGGCTGCTCGGCCCCATGAGCCCGGAGGCCTCCGCCCATACGTACAAGTTCCTGGCTTCTATGGGCGTGGACATCCGGCTGAACATGGTCGTCAAGGACTATGACGGGGAGACGGCCTTGCTGAGCGATGGAAGCACCATCACCACCAAATCCCTGATCTGGAGCGCCGGGGTCAAAGGCTCGACACCACCGGGTTTGCCGCCAGAGGTACTGGAGCGCAACGGCAGGATCAAAGTGGATGCTTTCAACCGGGTGGAAGGCCTGCCGCACGTCTTTGCCATCGGTGACGTGGCCCAGATGATCACGGATCCCCGTTATCCCAAGGGCCATCCCATGCTGGCTCAGGTAGCCATTCAACAAGGCAAGCTGCTGGGCCGGAACCTTCAGCGCCTGCGCCGCCAGCAAGCCCTGCTTCCCTTTCACTACAGGGACAAGGGAACCATGGCGACCATAGGGCGCAACAAGGCCGTGGCCGACATCGGCAAGATGCACCTGCACGGTTTTTTTGCCTGGATCATCTGGATGGTGGTTCACCTGATGTTCCTGATGGGCTTCCGCAACAAGCTGATCGTCTTCATCAACTGGGTATACAGCTACCTCACCTATGACCGGGGAACCCGCATCATCCTGAAACGTCACTAAGGAAATTCAGCGGTTTTCGAGGGAGTTGAGGGTGCGGACACCGATCAGCTGATCGGCCCTGCCTCCGAGGGGACGGTAGTAGACCAGGATGGTGTAGTTGTTCTCGGCTTCCCACCAGCTGCCCTCCGTATTTTCTGTATCCAGGCGGTTGCCGCCGGCATCCATGACCCCGTAAATATAGTTGTAGTACCCCTGCTTCAGATACAACACCGCTTCATAGGCACCGTTGGCGGGGTTGTAGGTCATCCGGTTGCCTTTGGTGCATTCGTAATTGGTCATTTCCCCGAAGACGTAGACTTCGCTGCCCGCAAATGGGGAGGGTGCATCCAGCCGGAAATGCACGCGGGCATAATCGCCTTCATAGTCGGGCTGGTAACCCTGTTCCAGGATGGCCGGGAAATAATGCCCGTTAAAATCCCGGCGGTAGAGATACCGCTCATGGGTGCGGTTTTCGTCTTTCACCAGGTACACATCGGTCTGGTTCTTTTCAAAATCGATATGATCGACCCTTTCGGTCTGCAGCCGGAAACTGCGCAGGTCTGCCCATCTCCATTCCTTGCCTGCCGGGAACACGCAATCGTTCTCCGTGTTGTATTCGAGCTCGTCCCCTTTGATAAAAGTCGGGCGCAGGCCATAGATGGCGTTATCCCAGCGGCCGTTCTGCAGGATAAAAACTTTCACCTGGGAGATGGGATTGGTGACATGGACGCCCTGCAGGCTGACCCGGAAATCGACCTTTTGAAAAGTTCTGAAAATGCGGGGGTTCACCGGCTGCTGGATGCTGCCCCGGACGATGGCGTTGTTGGCGACCACCAGCAGGCGCCGGGTAAACGCCAGCCGGGAGGTGTCCCCGTCCAGGTAGACCTTCAGGAGGTAATTGCCTGAACGGGTGGGCATGCAGTTGCTGTTGGGCAGGTCGACCTTGTAATGGGTATAATGCTGCAGGGGGATTGTGGAATAGCGGTAGTCGTCGATCCGGTTTTCGGTAAATCCTTTCAGGTAATCAAAAGGGTTGAGACTGGCCGGTGTCCAGTCGGCATTGCAGAGCACCAGGGTATAATAATAATTCTTCACGTCGCCGTCCAGGTCGTCAAAGCCAAGCTGGAGCTGGTTGCGGCTCCCGAGGGAGGCAATGGGCAGGGCCTGTGGATTGCCCGGCGGGGCCAGCTTCACGGTATGGATGTTGTCCAGATACACATGATCCGGCGTACGGGCCATGGGCTGCGCCCCGGCCACCGTCGTGCAAAGAAAAAAACCCAAAGAAATTGCGAGCCTGCTGCCCATGACTACACGAAAATGATTGATGAATGTACAAACATTTCTAACAATCCCATGGGGCAAAGCTGTCCGGCCGCATGGGGTTTCGGGAAAATCCAGTAGGTTTGAACCACAAAACTCTGCATTGTCCCTGCCTGCTTTCATTGCCCGAAGGATCGCTTTTAACCGGGAACGTACGTTCTCCCGGTTTATTATCCGCATCGCCCTGGCCGCCACCGCCCTCAGCGTGGCGGTGATGATCCTGGCCACCGCCCTGGTCAGCGGATTCCAGGAAGCGGTCAGCGGCAAGGTGTTCAGTTTCTGGGGACACATCCAGGTATCCCGCTATCAGCCCGCAGGAGGCCTGCTTTCTGAACCACCCCCCTTCCAGGGAAGCGACTCTCTGGCCAGGGCCCTGGGGGCCGTACCCGGCGTGGAAACCGTAGACGCCTACGCCACCCGCTCTGCCGTGCTCAAGTCCCGGGAGGAGATCGAAGGCGTCGTGTTCAAGGGCGTGGACGCGGGATACCACTGGGACCATTTGCGGCCCTTCCTGGCCGCAGGCAGGTTCCTGCATTTTCCCGACAGCGGCTATTCCGCCGAGATCATCCTTTCCACTTACCTGGCTAATAAACTGGATATCAAAGTTAACGATGATTTAATTGTATTTTTTATCCAAAAGGACAATGCGGCGCCACGGGCACGTAAACTCCATGTGGTCGGGCTGTACAAGACCAGTATAGAGGATTACGACAAAACCTGTGTTATCGGTGACCTGGATCTTCTCCGCCGCCTCAGCGATTGGTCCCCCGACGAGCTGGCCGGCTACGAGCTGCACATCAGTGATTACCGGCAGATGAAGGCGGTCAGCGACCGCCTATATGAGCAGGTCCTGCCCCAGGGGCTGGTATCCAGCACAGCCAGGGATATTTACCCGAACATCTTTGACTGGCTTCACCTCCAGGACATGAATGAGTGGATCGTCCTGATCATCATGGCCGTGGTCGCCGTCATCAACATGGTCACGGCCGTCATGATCCTGATCCTCGAACGCACCAACATGGTGGGTATCCTGAAGTCGTTGGGCATGGAAGGCCGCCAAATCCAGCAGGTCTTCCTGTATCAGGCTGCCTACATCGTCCTGGTCGGCCTGCTGATCGGCAACGCGGTGGGCCTGGGGCTGGCCTTTCTGCAAAAAACCACCGGCTTTTTCAAGCTGGATGAACAGACTTATTACATGCCCGTGGCCCCGATTTCCGTCCATGCCTGGCAGGTGGTTGCCATCGATATCGGCACCCTGGTCGTCTGTGTATGGGTCATGATCCTGCCCTCCCTGATGATCTACCGCGTCTCACCGGTGAAGGCGGTCCAGTTCCGCTGACCGGCCGGAGCGATACAGGTGGCTGCAGAGTATGCCGGCCGCCACAGCTACGTTGAGGGATTCGGCCCGCCCGGCGCCCGGAATGGCCACCCGCCCTGTCGCGGCGCCGCTGAGCCCCGGAGAAAGACCCTGGGATTCGTTGCCCAACAGCAGTATGCCTTCGGCGGGTAAAGCCGCCCGGAAGACATCCTCCCCGCCGAGGGTGGCAGCCAGCACCGGCAGGCGGCCGGCCTTTTCGCGGAGCAAGGGCAGCAGGGGTGTCGTGATGACCCGTACCCGGGCAATGCTGCCCATGGTGGCCTGTATGGTACGCGGATGAAAGGTGTCGGCACAGTCGGGAGAACAGAAGACCTGGCGTATACCGAACCAGTCTGCCGTGCGGATGATGGTTCCCAGGTTTCCCGGGTCCTGCACCGTCTCCAGGCCCAGGCTCCACTGCCCCTCCATCGCCGGCCATGCGGATTCGGAGGGCAGGAGGCATCGGGCGGCCACGGGCGGTGGTGTCTTGAGGCTGCTGATCTGTTCCAGCTCTTCGGAAGTCACCGGGATCCACTCCACCGTGTCCTCCAAGGCACCGCCACGGGCGGCCAGCCAGGAATCCGTGGCGTACACCGCCTCCACCTGCAGTGCCGTACCGGCCAGCAGCTCCTCCACAATCTTACCCCCCTCTGCCATGAAACGGCCGAACTTTTGGCGGTATTTTTTGTGCTGTAATGAACGAATGTATTTAATTTGCGCCTTGGACAACATGGGATCAAACCTACGGGAATCCCGCTAAATCGGCAAGCCCGGTGAACGGCTCAGGACGACTACCGACAGACAAACCCGCTTTTTTGAGGCATTTCAGGACTATATATGAAGAAGGCAAGGTCAAATACTGGATGCTTCCGCTGCTGGCGGGGCTGTGCCTGTGTTCCTGCTCCAACACCAAATACCTGTCCGCGGGAAAATCCCTGCTGGTGTCCAGTGATCTCAGCCTGAAAGGCGATCTCACTTCGGCCGAAAAGGACGACATCAAAAACAGCCTCAGTTCCAGTTCCGTGATGCTGCAGCATCCCAATACCAAGCTGCTGAACCTGCTGCGCATGAAACTCTGGCTCTACAACCAGAAAAACAGCGAAAAAAAGACCGGTAAGATATGGACCTGGATCCTCATCGACAAGAACATGGAGCCGCCCGTCATCTATGACTCCTCCAAGGCCCGCCAGTCGGCCGAGAACATGGTGAACTACCTAAACAACCAGGGCTTTTTTTATGCCTCTGTCGATTACAAGGCCAAGATCAAAAACCGCAAGGCCTCACTGACCTACCAGGTCAATACGGGTGACAATTTTGTCATCGACAGCCTCGACTACGATATTCCCGACTCTACCATCCGCGCGGCCGTCATGCGCTCGGCAGGCTTTTCTTTCCTGAAAAAAGGCGACCCCTACAAGATGGAAAGCCTCTTCCAGGAGCAAAGCCGCCTGACCCAGGTGGTGCGCAATGCGGGTTACTTCAAGTTTTCCAAAGAAAACGTGCTGTTCGTGGTCGACACCATCAACAAGGCCATTTTCTCCAATATCCTGGATCCCTTTGCCAACCTGGAAAATACGATCCGGCAATCCTCGGCCAGCGGCCCGCCACACCTGAACATCACGGTCCAGATCCACAACCCTACCGACAGCACAGGTTTCAGCAGATACACCCTGCACCGCATCTTTGTCTATCCGGATTATTCCACCTACCGGACCAAGGACGATACGATATTCCGGGAAGAAAGGACCGATGATCTGATCATACGGAAAAGACGGGACATCATCCGGCTCCGGGTACTCCGGAACAACATTTACCTGCGACAGGGCGCGTATTTCTCGCAGGACGACTATGACTATACCATCAGCCGGCTCAACAGCCTGGGGGTATGGCGGTTTGTCACCATAGAAATGGATACGGTGGCGGGAGCGCCTGGTCAGCTGGATTGTTATATCCTGCTCACCCCAGGCAAAAAACAGGAGATCGGCGCCAACATTGAAGCCACCTCCAGCAGCGACTATATCGTGGGCGGAGCGCTGAACCTCAATTACCGGAACAAAAACACCAACAAAGCCGCCACCCAGTTCAGCGCCAACCTGAAAACAGGCGTGGAATGGAACTCGGACTCCGCGCGCAGCCTCTATGTGCAGGCCCGGGAATACAGCGGACAGATCAATGTATCCTTTCCCCGGTTCATCACCCCCTGGACCATACACGATGTAGGGCGCATGTCCAATCCCCATACGACCCTGGGCCTGGGCTTCAACTACCTGGACCGCCTGGGCTTTTTCTCGCTCAACAGCGTCAATGGCTCCTTTGGCTATGACTGGAACGAGACCGCTTACAAAAAATGGATCGTGCGGCCCTTTGCCTTTGAGTTCAACCGGATCTACAACATCTCGTCGAACTTTGCCCAACAGCTCATCGGCAACCCCTTCCTGAAAAACAGTTTTACCTCCACGTTTATCGGGGGAGAAAATGTATCGTTCATCTACAACAACCAGGGACCGCTTCACCAGCGGCAGTTCAATTATTTCCGCATCAACCTCGACGAATCCGGCCTGCTGCTGAACGGCATCAACGGCGTTATCCGGGGCCTCAGCGGTGGCAAAAGCAGTTTCGCCAGCCTCAGCTCCGTGAGCTTTTCCCAATATGTGAAGGTGGATGCCGAGTACAAACACTACTATGTGCGCAAACATGCCTCCCTGGTCAGCCGCGTCTATGGGGGCATAGGCGTTCCCTACGGCACTTCCGATGTGATGCCCTATGTCAAGCAATTTACCGCCGGCGGTCCGAACAGCATGCGGGCATGGCGGCTGCGGGCACTGGGTCCAGGCTCGTATTACAATCCCGATTTCAATGACCCCGATATCTTTTCCGACCAGACCGGAGAGATCAAGTTGGAAGGCAACCTGGAATACCGGTTCGATATCCTGAAGCTTTTTGGCGGCCTGATGATGCTCAAAGGCGCTTTTTTCGTGGATGCGGGCAATATCTGGACGCTCC
>CBINPH010000097.1:0-9581 GCA_966252445.1 uncultured Chitinophagaceae bacterium
ATGGGGGTTCTTCGCTGATGACGATGACCATGCTCATCTTCATTTTTGTGCGGCTGGATGCCGACCGGCAGATGGTGCTTCGCTGAGGGCCGCGGCCGCGCATTGTGCCGCTTGCCTTACCTTTGACCCATGGCAAAGATCATTCCCCTGTCGGAGGGCGCCTTCACCGTGGACGGCCCCAAGACCTTTATTCCTTTCGACGAAGCCAGGGATGACCTCGCAGCGCGGCCCCGCGGCTCCCTGCTGGTGGAGATCCAGCCCTTCCTGCTGGTCACCGCACGGGACTGCATCCTGATCGATACCGGGCTGGGCTCCCGCGGCGCCGACGGTCGCCTGCAGCTGTACACGCTGATGGAAGCCGAGGGTATCGGCCCGGGCCAGGTCACCAAGGTGCTGCTGAGCCACCTGCACAAGGACCACTCGGGCGGCATCGCCACCACCGACGACGGAGGGGACCCGGTATTGAGTTTCCCGGAGGCCACCTACTACGTGAACGGCGAAGAGCTGAAAGCGGCGCTGGCCCAGGAAGGGCGTTCCTACGTGGCGGAACACCTGCGGGCGCTGGAGGGCTCCCCGCAGCTGGTGCTGACCGGCGAAGAAGGTGATATCGACGGCTATATCCGCTATCAGGTCAGCGGCGGGCATTCACCCCATCACCAGGTTTTTTGGATACACGACGGCGACACCTGCTTTTTCGGCGGCGACGTGGCGCCCCAGTTGTCTTACATGAAGCGCCGCTTCATGGCCAAGTTCGACAGCGACGGGCGCAGGAGCATGGAGCTGCGGCAGCAATATGGGGAGCAGGGGGCCAGGGAAGGGTGGATCTTTCTGTTCTATCACGACATCCGGACTCCCTTCCTCCGCTGGGGGCAGGAGGCCTGATGCGTGTTTCCCTCAGTGGAGGGACCAGGCGGCCCTGCCGTCCTTCTCGTCCTTGACGGTGATGCCCACCTGCTGCAGGGCGTCCCGGATCTTATCCGAAGTGGCATAGTCTTTCCGGTTCCGGGCTTCGCGCCGGATGTCCAGCAGCAAATCCATGACGCCGGCCAGCTTGTCATCCTGGGCACCCTGGTCTTCCCGCAGCCCCAGGATATCGCTGACATAGACCTGCCAGGTCTCCTGCAGCAGGCGCAAGCCCTCCGCATCCGGTCCGGGGATCTGGCCCGTGCGCAGGGAATTGATCACCGGCACCATGTCGAAGAGGCTGGCCAGCACCCTGGCCGTGTTGAAGTCGTCGTTCATGAAATCCGCGCAGTCGGCCGAGAAACGGCGGATGCGTTCGCCGAGGGCGGGATCGGCGGCGCTGTCCGGGCCTGGCGCCGGAAGCTGCTGCAGCACCTTGCCGGCGTCCATGAGGCGCTGAAGGCCCCTTTCCGCCGCCTGGAGGGCTTCGTTCGAAAAATCCAGGGTGCTGCGGTAGTGGGTCTGCAGGATAAAAAACCGCACCGTCATCGGGTCATAGGCTTTTTCCAGCAGGGGATGGGTGCCGCTGAAGAGCTCGGAGAACTTGATGATGTTGTTGTAGCTCTTGCCCATCTTCTTCCCGTTGATGGTGATCATGTTGTTGTGGATCCAGTAGCGGGCCGGCGTCTGGCCCAGGGCTATGGTGCTCTGGGCGATCTCGCATTCGTGATGGGGGAACATGAGGTCCATGCCTCCGCCATGGATATCGAAGCGCTCCCCGAGGTACTTGCTGCTCATGGCGGAGCATTCGATATGCCAGCCCGGAAAGCCTTCCCCCCAGGGGCTCTTCCAGCGCATGATGTGCTCCGGGGGTGCCTTCTTCCACAGGGCGAAGTCCACTTTGTGGCGTTTCTCGTCCTGCCCTTCCAGGTTGCGCGTGGTTTCGAGCAGGTCATCGAGGACCCGTCCGCTCAGTTCGCCGTAATGATGGCTTTCGGCGTATTTCTTCACGTCGAAATACACCGAGCCGTTGACTTCGTAGGCAAAGCCCTTGCGCAGGATATCCTCGATCATGCTGATCTGCTCGATAATATGGCCGGTGGCCGTGGGCTCTATGCTGGGTGGCAGGCAGTTGAAGCGGGCTACGGCCCAGTGGTAGAGGTTGGTGTATTTCTGGACCAGCTCCATGGGCTCCAGCTTCTCCAGGGTAGACGCCTTCGATATCTTGTCTACGGCTTCCCGCCCTTCTTCCTCGAAATGGCCGGCGTCGGTGATGTTGCGTACATACCTCACCCGGTAACCCAGGTGCAGGAGGTAGCGGAAGATCACGTCAAAGGTAATGGCGGGGCGGGCGTGACCCAGGTGGGACTCGCCGGACACGGTGGGACCGCAGACGTACAGCCCTACATGGGGCGGGTGCAGGGGTTCAAAAACTTCTTTTTTCCCGGTCAGTGAATTGTAGAACTGTAAGCTGGACATACGGCCGTGCGTGCTTGAATGTCGCAAAGATAGGAAAACGCAGGCTTCAGGGAGCGCCGGCAGCCGTTTTCAGGCTCAGCGTCGCCACGATGGGGTAATGGTCCGACAGGTTGCGGCGGATGCGGTGGAAGGCATGCACCTGGAAGGCCCCGGAGGCCAGGATGTAATCGATGCGCAGGGTGGGGGATATGCTGTTGTATGTCCTGCCTATGCCCAGCCCCCGCTGCAGGAAGGCGTCCTGCAGGTGGCCCCGGATCTTAAAATAGGCGTAGGAGTTAGGTGTATCGTTGAAATCCCCGCAGATAATGACGGGGTAAGGGCTGCGGGCGATCTCCGCGGCGACGGTGCGGGCCTGAGCCTCGCGGCGCAGAAAGGCGCGGCGCAGCTTGCCCAGCACCACCCGGGAGGCTACCAGGCCGCTGTCTTCCTGGTTGCGGGCCCTTTCGATGCCGGCCAGGTCGCTGCGGTTCAGGTAAATGGATTGCAGGTGCATGGTGAACAGGCGCAGGGTATCCTTCCCGATGACCAGGTCGGCGCAGACCACGCTTTCGCTGCTGCTGGACTCCTGCAGCGGCACCTTGTGGGGATGCAGCAGGGGATAACGGGAAAAAAGGATGACCCCCGAATGGTTGTTGCCGTAGTTGTGATCGCTGGAGAAATACCGGTAGGGAAGCCCCATCTCGCGGGAGATGTAGGCTTTGTTGTCGACATCCCGGGGGCTTTCAGAAGTGTAAAATTCCTGGAGGCAGAGGATGTCCGGCTTTTGCGTTTTGATCAGGTCCATCACCTGTGCCCGCAGGGCGGCATTCTGGGCGGCGCTGCGGTCAAAATCCTTGAAATAACGCACGTTGTAGCTCATGACCCGGAAGCTGTCCGGGGGCGGTTCCCCGCCCCCGCCCACGTGGAGGCCGAAGAAGGCCGATACGGAATACCATCCGGCCAGCAGGGCGCCCAGGGAGATGAGCCACCGGCGGGAGCGGACCAGCAGCCAGCAGACGCCGAAAGCCAGCACCAGCGCCAGCAGGAAGGGGAAGGCCAGCCCCAGGAAACTGATGGGCCAGAACCGGCTGGGGCTGATGACCGGGGCGCAGCAGGCGAGCAGGAACAGCCCCGTGACCAGGAGATGCACCACCAGCAGGGTACGCCGCGTGAGAAGCCGTAGAAACTTTAGCATGGTTCATATGAGCGCCCTGGCCGGAGGAGCAGCCCCATCGTCCGCCGGGTAGGCTCGGGGTGGCAAGCCGCCGGCCGGCAGCCGGGAAACAAAGAAAGAAAAAAACCACGAAAAGCCCAGGAGGCGCTGGGATCAGGTTTCCTGATCCCGGGCCGCGCGGACCAGCAGTTCCTTTTCTTCGGCGTTCAGGGAAGCATACCCTGTACGGTTGATCTTGTCGAGGATCTCATCAACCTTGTTTGGCGGTACAGGACCGATCTTCTTGTAGGGAGCGGGCCCGTGCTGAAAGAGCCGTTTCTTCTTTTTGGCCGGCAGAGCCCCTGGCGTGTCTGCAGGCTCCAGCAGGTGGGTGGCCCAGTACAGCAGGCGGTTGAGCCCGCCGCCCCAGTCATGGCCTTTTTTCAGCTCGACCGCGTATACTGCGCCCATCAGCGCCCCCCCGGCGATCGCCGCCGTATAACCGGTGGCCAGGTCACCGCCGTGCGCGAGCAGGCTCAGGACCACGTAGATGATGGTGACCAGGTACAGGGGAATGCCCCCGCCCAGCATGGGGAAGACCCGGTAATTGGGCGCCAGCACCGTCACGGCGACCACGACGGCCATCACGCTGGCCGAGGCGCCGATGTCCAGCGATCCGTTTCCCGGGCCGTGCAGGCCGGGAAAAAGCAGCCATGCGACATAAAAGAACAGGGCCCCGCAGAGTCCGCCGTAAACATATACGGGCAGCAGGCGCTGGTATCCCGACAGATCCTGCAGCATGCTCCCGAACCACCACAGCCAAACGCAGGTGCCCAGGATATGCCAGAAGTTGATGTGAACGAACATGTAGGTGAATACGGTCCAGGGCCTGGACAGCAGCTGGGCGGGATCGTCGGGCAGCACGGCCCAGGGGATAATCTGCCGGAAAAAGAGTTCGCTGCCTTGTCCCGTCAGCGTATAAACGACCTTGACAAAAACCAGGGCGGCGAAGACGACCAGGTTGGCGAGGAGGAGGCGGATCACCATGTTGTGGCTGTCCCCGAGAGATAAACTTCTTAACGGACGCGGCCGTTCGGTTAAGATGCCCATAGCTGCTGATTTCACGAGGTGAATGGAAACCTCATGCTCCGAATGCACACAAGAACCGCACCAAGCTCCCGCGCCGGCATCATCCCGGAGCATACACTAAATTAAACAAAAAAAGACCTTCTCCGGTTGCCTAATAATAATTCCGCGGGTACTTGTGCTTCCAGTAGCGTGTCAGGAAAAAGCCGAAGACGGCCCCGCCCAGGTGGGCGAAATGGGCCACGTTGTCGCCGGGGTTGTTCTGCACGCCCAGGTACAGTTCCAGGGCGATGTAGGCGAGGACGAACCACTTGGCCTTGATAGGCACGAAGAAGTACAGGTAGATCAGCGAGTTCGGGAACAGCATCCCGAAGGCCACCAGCACCCCGAAGATGGCGCCTGACGCCCCGAGGACCGGCTCGTAGAGGAAACGTTGCACTTGAAGCGCGGAAGCCTGTCCCTGCAGGTAGGCCTCGGTCAGCTGGTGGTACTGCAGGGTCTGCACCCCCAGGAAGCAGACCGCCGCGCCCAGGCCGCAGACGAAGTAAAAGATCAGGAAGCGCTTGGACCCCCAGACATTCTCCAGCACATTGCCGAACATCCACAGGGCGAACATATTGAAGATCAGGTGGCTCGGCGAGCCGTGCATGAACAGGTGGGTCACCAGCTGGTGGGGCATGAACAGCTCGGACTGCCAGTAATGCAGGGCAAAGCGGTATTCCAGGGGATACCCGAAAGTACCATTGCTGATGTACTGTGCGGCAAAGACCAGCACATTGATGATGAGTAGGTTCTTGATTACCGGGGGCAGGATCCGGAACCCGCCTGGTCTGAATTCTGACATGAATGCGTGCTTTTGTGGAGAGGCTCCCGCCTGAAGGCGGAGGGCCACCCCGGCTGTTAAGTATGGTCCTGTGACCGGAGAGCGTTCCGTTTCTCCAGGAGGACCACGTTTTCAATATGGTGGGTATGCGGAAACATATCCACCGGCTGGATCCGGGTGATCCGGTACAAGGAATCCAGGGCCAGCAGGTCCCGGGCCTGCGTGGCCGGGTTGCAGCTGACATACACGATCCTGGGCGCGGCGACGTCCAGCAATTTGGTCACCAGGTCAGCGTGCATGCCTGCCCGTGGGGGATCCGTGATCACCAGGTCTGGATGGCCGTGCCGGGCAAAGAAAGCCTCGTCGCAGACGCGCAGCACGTCCCCCGCATGGAAGGAAGCGTTCTCCACCCCGTTCAGGCGGGCGTTCTCTTCGGCGTCGGCCACCGCCTCGGCGACCAGCTCCACGCCGACGACACGGCCGGCCTGCCTCGACAGAAAGATCCCGATCGTGCCGGTGCCGCAGTACAGGTCGTAGACCGTCTCGGTACCCGTGAGGCCGGCGAAGTCCCGTACGATGCCGTACAGCAGTTCCGCCTGGGCGGTGTTGGTCTGGAAGAAGGACTTGGGGCCGATCTTGAACCGGAACGCCCCGAGCTGCTCCCGGATATATCCCGGCCCGCGGTACACCTGGCATTCCAGGCCGTCCATGCTGTCGTTGCGTTTGGGATTGATGGTATACAGCAGGGTGCTGAGGCCGGGGACGGTTTCCCAGAGATGGTCCAGCAGGGCCTCCCTGGCCTCCCGGTCTTCGTGGTGCAGGCATAGGTTGACCATGACCTCTCCCGTCAGCGAGAGGCGGATGATCAGGTTGCGCAGCCAGCCCTGCTGGGCGCGGTGGTCATAAAAGGGGTATCCCCGGCGGATCGCAAAATCCCGCACCGTGTTCCTGATGATATTGCTGGGCTCTTCCTGCAGGTGACAGGTGTGGATATCCAGGATCTTGTCGAACAGCTTGGGAATATGGAAGCCCAGCGCCGGGCGTGGCGGCTCCCCCGGCAGGGGTTTTTCGGGCAGGAAGGCGCGGTTGCTGAAGGTGAACTCCAGCTTGTTGCGGTACCCCCGGGTCTTGGCGGCCCCGCGGATGGGCTCGAGTGCGGGGATGTCCAGGCGCCCGATATGCCGCAGATGTTCCTCCACCTGCCGCTGCTTGTATTCGAGCTGCCGCGTATAAGGCAGCATCTGCCACTGGCAGCCGCCGCAGAGGCCGAAATGGCTGCAGAAAGGGTCTACCCGGTCGGCGCCGTAGCTGTGAAAATGGACAGCCGTTCCCTCGGCCCAGTCTTTTTTGTTGCGGGTCAGCCGCAGGTCCACCACATCGCCGGGCACGGCGCCACCCTTCACGAAGATCACTTTGCCGTCCAGCCTCGCCAGGGCCTTGCCCTCGGCGGCATAGTCCGTCACGGGTACCTTCTCCAGGATGACATTTTTTACGCCCACGTGCGCAAAGGTACGATATGAAATCCGAGTGGGGGCGCCGGGTGGGACAGGCCTGATGGGTTTTTCGCCTTATCTTCGCCAGGCAATGAAACAATGGGCGATCTTGCTGACCCTCGCGGCGCTGCTCCCGGGCCCCGGCGCCCACAGCCAGTCCCGCGGCCATGAGATCCGGGTGACCCTGAAAGGGTACCGGGACAGCCTGGCCTACCTGGGCTATTATTTCGGCAAACAGACCTATGTCCTGGATTCCGCGCGCATGGACGCGGGAGGCCGGGCTGTCTTCCGGGGAGACACCCTGCTGCCCGGAGGCATCTATTTCATCCTGTATCCGGACAAGAGGCATTATTTCGAGATGCTGCTGGACAAGGCCCAGCACTTCTCGGTCACAGCCGACACCGCCGACCAGATGCGCGATATCGTCTTCACGGGCTCCGAAGACAACGCCCTTTTTTCCGCCTACAACAACTACCTGCGCGGCGAGCAGCAAAAAGTAGCCGACGCCCGCGCCCGGGGCGCGGACTCCGCCGCCCTGGCGGCCCTGCAGGGGACCATCGCCGGGGATATCGACGCCTACCGGCAGCGTTTTCTCCGGGAGCACGCCGGCACCCTGCTGGCGGTTATCTTCCGCTCCATGGAAGATCCCCGGGTGCCCGCACAGGCATCGGGGCAGGACTCCACATTCGCATACCGCTATTTCCGGGCGCATTACTGGGACCATGTCGATTTTGCCGATGCGCGCATCCTGAGGACACCGGTGCTGGAGACCCGCCTGGAGCGGTATTTCTCCCAGCTGGTGCCTCCCGTACCCGACAGCCTCAATGCGGCGGCGGACAGCATCCTGGCGCGGGCGGCCGCCGAACCGGAAACGTTCAAGTTTGTCCTCTGGTGGCTGACCCGCCACTACGAGACCTCACCCTATATGGGCATGGACGCCGTCTTCGTGCACCTGGTGGAGAAATACTATATGAACGGGCAGGCACCCTGGCTCTCTGCCGAGCAAACCCGGAAGATCGTGGAAAGGGCTGCACAGATCGCCCCCAACCTCATTGGCAACCAGGCCCCGGAGCTGGCCCTGCAGACCCCCCAGGGAAAACCCCTGCTCCTCTCCGGGATTGAGGCGCCTTACCTGCTGGTGGTTTTCTGGGATCCCACCTGCGGGCACTGCCAGGTGGAGGTCCCCCGCCTGGATTCAGCCTGGCGCGCTTCCTGGAAGCAGCAGGGCGTCCGTATCCTGGGCATACTCACCGGCGGCACCGTGACGCAATGGCAGGACTTCATCCGGACACATCACCTCGACGGTTGGCTCCATGCCTGGGATCCTGACAAAAAGACCAATTACCGCCAGCTTTACGACGTATATATGACACCGGTAGTATACCTCCTGGACAGCCGCAAAAAGATTGTCGCCAAAAAGCTGGGGGTGGAACAGGTAGATGCCTTCCTGAAGCGCGTGGCGGGGCGAAGGGAAGCGGCGTCATCGCGGGGGCAGTGAAGGCCGGTAAAGCCCCTCAGGACCAGCACATAAGGCCTGTCCCGGGTATTTGTGGCATATTCTTTGCCGTGGCCATGTGGACGCATACATACCTCACCAAAATGACATGTTATGGCCAAGCGACAAGGGATTATCGTAAGCTGCCTGCTGGCAGCGGTCCTGTGGCCCTGCTTCGTGCAGGCGCAGGCCAGGATCGGGATCAAGGGCGGCGTGAACTTCGCTGACATGACCTATGAGCCCAAGAATGAGACTGAGGGTACCCCGGACGCCAATTCCCTGACATCGTTCCATGCGGGGATCATCGTGGACCTGCCCCTGGTGCAGGGCCTGGCCCTGCAGCCCGGCGTGATGCTGAGCGGCAAAGGGTCCAAGGTGGAATACAACAGCTCCGCCTTTGGCCGCTATACGGCCAAGGTAAACCCCCTCTACATAGAAGTGCCTGTGAACCTGTTGTTCAAGCCCGCCATCGGCGCCGGCACGCATCTGTATTTTGGGGCCGGCCCTTATTTCGGGTTTGGCGTAGGCGGCAAGGCCTCGTACAGCTATGAGAACACGCCGATCGGCGACGGCTATGCCGATCACAGCCTGAACTATGGCAATGACAACGGCGACGATCTCAAAGCCACCGATGTGGGCGCCAATATCCTTGCCGGTTTTGAATTCTCGAACGGCCTTCTGGTGGGCGCGCAATACGGGCTAAGCTTTACCAACAACGCTTCCAACGGTGATGACAACGCTACCAAGATCCTGCGCAACAAGGTCCTGGGCATCTCCGTGGGATACCTTTTCGGCCAATAATTCGTGCCATGAACGTACTCCCCGCCGGGTTACCGTCTTTTATTTTCACCCGTTATTCACCCTATTTTTTCAATTCTCAAAAATGACAAACATGAAAAAAATCCTGCTTTCCCTGGTCGCTGTATGCATAGCCGGGGCGGCCTTTGCCCAGACCACTTTCGGCGTCAAACTGGGCCCCGACTTTTCCAGCACAACTACTAAATTCGAAGGAGACAAGGAGACCAGCAAGATCCTGGTGGGCCTGGCGGGAGGTGTGTACGCCAACCTGCCCATCGCTCCGGAATTCTACATCCAGCCATCCCTGATGTATGAAGGGAGGGTGGCAAAGACAAGAATAGCGACGAGAAGGTCCGGTTGAACTACCTGACC
>CBINPH010000098.1:0-9553 GCA_966252445.1 uncultured Chitinophagaceae bacterium
CAGTACGGCAACAAGACGATTGGTCCCCATATCGACAGTTTCTGGCTGGACAACAGCCTGCAGATATCCCCCGACGAGGAGCTGGGCCTGGTGGAGCAGCTCTACAACGACAAGCTGCCCTTCATGCGGCGCCCGCAGGAGCTGGTCAAGGCCATGATGCTGATGGAAAAGGATTCCCTGCACAGCCTCAGCTACAAGACGGGATGGGGCCAGGCGGAAGGGCGCCAGATCGGCTGGCTGGTGGGCTGGGCGCTGATGAACGGCCGGCCGTACTTCTTCGTGCTCAACATCGAAGGGCCGGACAGTCTGGACAACTTCGGGGCGTTGCCCATGCGCATCTTCCGGGACCTCATGCAGCAGGAAGGCTTTTTCAACGGACAGCCATAGGCGGGGGACAGCGTTTCAGCGCAGATGGTCCGCGAAGGCCTGCAGGGTGCGCTCCCAGGCCAGGCGGGCGGCTTCGGGCTGGTACCGGCTGGGGGAACTGTCGTTGTGAAAGGCGTGGTTGGCCCCCCTGTATACATAGAGCTCATAGGGGATCCCCGCCGCCTTCAGCGCAGCCTCATAGGCCGGTATGCCGGCATTGATGCGCTTGTCCAGCTCCCCGTAATGCAGCTGCACAAAAGCCCGGATGCGGGGCACCTCCGCCGCGTCGGGCTGGCGCCCGTAAAAAGACACCGACACCCGCAGCTCCGGGTCACGGACGGCCAGCTGGCCCGCCAGCCCCCCTCCCCAGCAAAAGCCCACGCAGCCGCTCTTCCCGTTGCACTCCGGACGCCCGCGCAGGTAAGCCAGGGCATCGGTAAAACGGCGGGTGGTCTCTTCCGGCACCAGGCTGCCGATCATCTCCCTGGCGCGGTCTTCGTCGGCCGGGGTGCCGCCCAGCGGCGACAGGGCGTCGGGGGCCATGCCCAGGTAGCCGGCCCGCGCCACACGGCGCACCACGTCGCGGATGTGGGGGTTGAGTCCCCTGTTCTCATGGATGACCAGGACGGCGCCGCGGCGCCCGGGGGCGGCAGGGCGGGCCAGGTAACCTGTCATGGTGACGCCGCCGGCAGGGAAGCCGGGCTCCTCGGTGATGATGGCGGGATCCGTCTCGGGGACCGTGGCGGCATGCGCATACTGGGCCTCTAGCATAGGCAGCAGGGCGAGGGCCGCAGCCATGCTGCCCGTGATGTGCGTCAGGCGGCGCAGGAACTCCTCCCGCGTCAACGGCTGGTGGGTGTACTCGTCGAAGAGGTCGATGATGCGCTGTTCCATGGCCGGGGTTTTCCTAAAGATACGCCATGGAAAGGGAACGGCGTTCAGGCGATCCAGCCCTGGGCAAGCAGGTACTCGGCGATCTGTACCGCATTGGTGGCGGCGCCCTTGCGCAGGTTGTCGCTGACCACCCAGAAGTTCAGGGTGCGGGGCTGCGTCTCGTCGCGGCGGAGGCGCCCGACGAAGACCTCGTCGCGCTCATGGGCATCGATGGGCATGGGGTATTTGAGGTTGGCCACATCGTCCACCACCACCACGCCGGGGGTGGCGGCCAGCAGGCTCTTCAGTTCCTCCAGCGCGTATTCTTCGCCGAACTCCACGTTGACCGACTCGCTGTGGCCGCCCATGACCGGGATGCGCACCGCCGTGGCGGTCACCCGTATGCAGTCGTCGCCCATGATCTTCTTGGTCTCGTGGACCATCTTCATCTCCTCTTTGGTGTAGCCGTTCTCCTGGAAGACGTCGATATGGGGCAGGGCGTTGAGGTCGATGCGGTAGGGATAGGCCTTTTCCCCGTCGGCGCCCTTGCGTTCGTTCATGAGCTGGTTGACGGCCTTGGCGCCCGTGCCCGTCACCGACTGGTAGGTGCTCACCACCACCCGCCGCGCACCGTAGCGCTTGTGCAGGGGATCCAGCACCATCACCATCTGTATGGTGGAGCAGTTGGGATTGGCGATGATCCGGTCCTCCGGCGTCAGCGTCCCGGCGTTGATCTCGGGGACCACCAGTTTCTTGGCGGGGTCCATGCGCCAGGCCGAGGAGTTGTCGATGACGGTGATGCCCGCCTCGGCGAAGCGGGGGGCCCATTCCAGGGAAGTGCCGCCGCCGGCGGAAAAGAGCGCCAGCGAGGGTTTGAGGGAAATCGCCGTCTCGGGGTCCACGACCTTGTGCTTTTTGCCGCGGAAACTGATCTCTTTGCCCACCGAACGGGGGGAAGCGACGGGGATCAACTCATCCACGGGAAAATTTCTCTCAGCCAGGACCTGGAGCATCTTGGTTCCAACCAGGCCGGTGGCGCCCACAACAGCAATTCTCATACAACGGATGTTTTTCTGGTATTTATGGCGTATTTTTAATTATGGTGCCGGTTTCGCCGGCTTTCTCCGGGAAGGCCACGCGAAAATTTCCGGTCCTTCGTTCAGGAAAACGCAAAGATAAATGTTCCTGCATTGCCTTGCTATAGCCCCCCGGGGGATTTTTGCGGCCTGCCCGGGGCTGCCCGGCCGCTCACCCTAAAACGGACCCATGAAAAAGACCATCGGCATTGTCCTCATCGTTCTCGGCATCCTGGCGCTGGTATGGACGGGCTTCACCTACACCAAGCGTGAAAAAGTGGTGGATGCGGGCCCCATACAGATCTCGGCCGACAAGAAAAAGACGGTCAACTGGCCGCCTTACGCCGGCGGCATCCTGGTGATCGGCGGGGTCATCCTGCTGGTCGGCTCGCGGCGCAAGGACTGAGGGCGGCCGGGCGCTTTTTTCGCTGGCCGGTGTTCCGTATTTTCGGCGCCCAATGTTCACCAAATTCCCCCGTCCCTGAAACAGGTCGTCCTGATCATCAACGAGCGCTCCGGCACCCGCGGCAAGGAGGCCCTGTCCCGGCAGGCCGCCGGCCTGCTGGGCGACGCCTTCGCGCTGGAGCTGGCCCGCACCCGCTATGCCGGCCATGCCGCCGAGCTGGCGGCGGAGGCCGCGGCGCGCGGCGCCGACATCGTGGCGGCCTGCGGGGGCGACGGCACGGTGAACGAAGTCGCCCGGGGGCTGCTGGGCAGTAATACGGCCCTGGCCATCGTGCCCGCGGGCAGCGGCAACGGGCTGGCCCGGGCCCTGGGCATTCCCCTGGAGGGGCGCGCGGCCCTGGCGCTGATCCCGGCAGGGCGCCATCGGCGGATTGACGCCGGCATAGCGGGGGAGCACCTCTTCCTGAGCAACGCAGGCGTGGGCTTCGACGCCCTCATCGCCGAGCGCTTCAGCCACAGCCGGCAGCGGGGCTTCCTCAACTACGGGCGCCTGGTGCTTCGCTCCTTCCGGGGGTACCGGCCCCAGCGCTACCACATGCGCCTGGACGGACGCCTGCTGGAGGAGACCGCCTTCCTCGTCACCGCCGCCAACGGCAGCCAGTACGGCTACAATGTGCGCATCGCCCCCCAGGCGCAGCCCGACGACGGATGGCTGGACATCTGCCTGCTGCGCCCCTTCCCCGGCAGGGCCCTGCCGGGTCTGCTGTGGAGAGCCCTGCGCGGCAGCCGGGAAGGCAGCGCGTATGCCCGCTATGAACGCTGCCGGTCGCTGGAGATCCGCGCAGAGGAGCCGCTCTGCCTGCAGGTGGACGGAGAGCCCCTGCCGCCGGTGCCCGGCCCCCTGCACATCACCCTGCACCCCGGGGCCCTGCGGGTGCTGGTGCCCTGAGAAAACCGCCAAAGAACGCATCCATGAACAGGAAAAAAAGCAAGGACGGACGTTATCCGCTGGTCTATTCCACCGACCCGGATTTTGTGCCGCCGGGAGAAGACGAAGAACCCGTGCCCGAACGCCCCCCGGCAGCCCAGCGGCTGCGGGTGCGCCTGGACAGCCGCCACCGCAAGGGCAAGACGGTCACCCTGGTCGAGGGCTTCGAAGGGGGAGAAGAAGCGCTGCAGGCGCTGGGCAAGGCCCTCAAGGCCGGCTGTGGCAGCGGGGGCACCGTCAAGGACGGCCTGGTGCTGATCCAGGGCGACTACGCCGGGCGGGTAAAGACCCTCTTGCAGCAGATGGGCTACGGCCTGCTGCCCTGAGCCTCCGCCGGCAGGAAGACCAGCTCCCCGAAATCCGCCCGCAGCAGGCGGCCCCTTTCCTCCAGCAGCAGGCGGCCTGTTTTTTCGACGCCGCGGATCACGGCCTCCAGTTTCCGGCCCCGGTAAACATAGGGGGCGGGCTCGTCCAGGCGGTACAGGGCCCGGGTATATTCCTCCAGCAGGGTCTCGTGGCTGCCGGGACGCAGGGCCGCATAGCGGCGCCCCAGGGCCAGGCAGAGCTGACGCGCCAGGGGCCCGACCTCATGGCGCCGGCCGGTGACTTCCCGGAGGGAGACCGGGTTGGGCAGGTCGGCGGGGAAAGACAACTGATTGATATTCAGACCTATGCCTACTACGGCATAGCTCCACTCGGATCCCCGCAGCTGGTTCTCGATGAGCATGCCGCCCATCTTCCTGTCTTGCCAGTACAGGTCATTGCTCCACTTGATGCGGGACAGGGGGCCGGCATGGGCGCGCAGCAGGTCCAGGACGCCGAGGGCGGCGGCCGCGCTGAGCAGGAACTGGTCCCCGGGCGGCAGGCGCCGGGGGCGCAGCACCAGGGAGAGCAGGATGTTCTCGCCGGGGGCGCTGCTCCAGCGCCGGCCCCGCTGTCCTTTGCCTGCCGTCTGCTCCAGGGCGCAGTAGGCGGTACCCTCGGCCACCGGCCCCTCCGCGATGCGCGCCAGGGCGTAGGTATTGGTGCTGTCCACCCGGGACAGCACCACGAAGGGCTCGCCGGCGATAAAAGGTTCCTCCATGGCCCGAAAGGCTTTTTTTCCGTTGCAAATAAACCTTTTTTTGGCCTGGTCGTTTTAATTCACATTGATAAACCGCCTGTCAAGCATTTCGGGGCGAAAAGCCCGGAATTCGTACCTTTGTCGGCTTAAACCGATTTTTTCGTAAACCCGTAAACAAAAACGCGCTTTATTGACACCCTTGACTGCCCTCCAAAAAAGGCCCAAGACCACGCAGCGGCTGAATAAAAACAGCAGGATTTACAAAACCATTATTTGGGCCATCCAGGAAAAAAAGGGAGAAAACATCGTTTCGCTGGATCTCCGCAAAGTCCCCGAGTCCGTAGCCGATTTTTTCGTGATCTGTGAGGCCAGCTCGCATCCACAGGTCCGGGCCATCGCAGACTTCGTGGAGGAATCCGTCAAGAAGCAGCTGGGAGAAAGTCCCTACCGTCACGAAGGGCTGACGGCCCTGCAGTGGGTGCTGATCGATTACGTCAATATCGTGGTGCACGTCTTCGTTCCCGAAAGCCGGGCGTTTTACCAGCTGGAGGAGCTCTGGAGCGATGCCGTGGTGCAGCGCTATCCCGGTTGAACAAAACGGGCCCCAAACACTTATACATGAAAGGGAACGCCCCCGCGGAGCGGGCGCATCCATAAACCCTGCAAAACAAGACATGGAAACAGGAGGAAATGGCATAACACCCAGGGATAACAAGGACAAAAGCCCCAAGAAAGGGCCGAAGTTCAACCTCTACTGGGTATACGCGATCATCGGCATTGTGCTGCTATCCGTGCAGTTTCTGGATTTGGGGACCAAACCCAAGGAGATCAGCTTCCAGGAATTCCAGCGCAACCTGCTGGCCAACCACGACGTGAGCAAGCTGGTGGTGGTCAACAACAGCGATGTCGAAGTATACATCAAGACCGACAAGCTCAGCGATCCCCGCTTCAAGGACGTGTCCCGCGGCCGCTTCGGCAACCTCAACCCCGGCCCGCACTTCCACTTCTCCATAGGGAACGTCGAGACCTTTCAGAAGAACCTGGAAAGCGCAGAGAAATATTACAGCTACGCCGTGGACGAAGAGGTGGACGTGCGTTACGAGAGCCGCGGCGACTGGTTCAGCCCCTTCCTGTCCCTGGTGCTGCCCATACTCATCCTGCTGGGTCTCTGGATCCTGCTGATGCGCAAGATGGGCGGTGGCGGCGGCGGCAGCGGGCCTGGTGGCATCTTCAACATCGGGAAGTCCCGGGCGCAGCTCTTCGAAAAAGGCACCCATGTGACCACGACCTTCAATGACGTGGCCGGCCTCGATGAAGCCAAGGAAGAGGTGATGGAGGTCGTCGACTTCCTGAAAAACCCGAAGAAATACACCGCCCTCGGCGGGAAGATCCCCAAGGGCTGCCTGCTGATCGGCCCGCCCGGTACGGGGAAGACCCTGCTGGCGAAGGCCATGGCGGGGGAGGCCCAGGTGCCCTTCTACTCCATCTCCGGCTCGGATTTCGTGGAGCTGTTCGTGGGCGTGGGCGCCAGCCGCGTGCGTGACCTGTTCAAGCAGGCCCGCGAAAAAGCCCCCTGCATCATCTTCATCGACGAGATCGACGCCATCGGGCGCGCCAGGGGCAAGAACGTGATGATGAGCAACGACGAGCGGGAGAACACCCTCAACCAGCTGCTGGTGGAGATTGACGGCTTCGGCACGGACAGCGGCATCATCATCCTGGCCGCCACCAACCGCCCCGACGTGCTGGACAGCGCCCTGCTGCGCCCCGGCCGCTTCGACCGGCAGATCGCCATCGAGAAGCCGGACCTGGCCGGGCGGGAAAAAATCTTCGAAGTCCATCTCAAGCCCATCAAGTGCTCCCCGGACCTGGACACCAAGAAACTGGCCTCCATGACGCCGGGCTTCGCAGGCGCCGACATCGCCAACGTATGCAACGAGGCCGCCCTCATCGCCGCCCGCAAGGGCAAGAAGATGGTCGAGACCGAAGACTTCAACGACGCCATCGACAGGGTCATCGGCGGCCTGGAAAAGAAGAACAAGATCATCTCGCCCGACGAGAAAGGGATCATCGCCCACCACGAGGCAGGCCACGCCATCTGCGGCTGGTTCCTGGAGCATGCCAATCCCCTGGTGAAGGTGACCATCGTCCCCCGCGGGGTGGCCGCGCTGGGCTACGCGCAGTACCTGCCCAAAGAGCAGTACCTGTACAACACCGAGCAGCTGATGGACGACATGTGCATGACCCTGGGCGGGCGCGCCGCCGAGGACCTGGTCTTTAAAAAGATCTCCACCGGCGCCCAGAACGACCTGCAGGTGATCACCAAAATGGCCTATGCCATGGTCACCGTCTACGGCATGAACGAGAAGGTGGGCAACGTCTCCTTCTATGATCCGCAGAACGACTATAGCTTCAACAAGCCTTATTCCGAAGAGACCTCCCGCCTCATCGACGAGGAGGTACGCAAGCTCATCGAGCGCGCCTACCAGCGCACCAAAGAGCTGCTGAGCGGCAAGCTGGAGCAGCTGAAGCTGCTGGCCAGCGAGCTCCTGAAAAAAGAGGTGCTGTACCAGGCCGACCTGGAGCGTCTGCTGGGCAAGCGGCCCTTCGAGGACCACCACAGCGAACCCGCCGTGGTGATCGCGCCTTCGGACAGCAACGTGCAGCCCCAGGAAATCATCAAACCCTCTCCTGCCTGACCATGAACGTCTCCCCCGCCAAAGAGAACATCCTGAAGCGCGTGCGCCACGCGCTGAGCCAGCCTGTGCAGCTGCCGTTCCCCCAGGCCGAGGGCAACCAGTCGGTCTTCCGGGGCAGCGACGAAAGGCTGGAGATCCTCTTCGGGGAGAATTTCTCCCGGCTGCTGGGCCGCTTCGTGTTCTGCACGGGCCACGAAGAGCTGGCGGCCAACCTGCGCACCCTGGGCGAGAACCAGCAATGGAAACACATCTATTGCCGGGAGCTGGGGCTGATCACCGCCCTGGAGCCCTTCGGGCTGCCCCTGCTGAACGCCTCCGCCTCCATGGAGGATGCCGACGCCGGCCTGACCAGCTGCGAGGCCCTGGTGGCCCGCACGGGCAGCGTGATGATGAGTTCCGGCCAGCCCTCGGGCCGCACCGTGGGCATTTTCCCGCCGGTGCACCTGGTGGTGGCTTACCTGGACCAGGTGGTCTTCGACATCCGCGACGCCCTGAAAAAAGTCCGGGAAAAATACGGGGAGACCCCGCCCTCCATGGTCTCCTTCCAGAGCGGGCCCAGCCGCACCTCCGACATCGAGAAAAAGTCCGTGGTCGGCGTCCATGGCCCGAAGGAAGTCTACGTCTTCCTGGTGGACCAGCCCCAGGCCCTGTAGCCACGCCGCCGGGTCCCTGTCCGCCTTTCCATGCTGTTCGAATAGTCTTATTTTTACGGAAAATCCGCACCGTGGCCGACCGCATTCACCAGCTTCCTGATCCCATTGCCAACCAGATCGCCGCCGGAGAGGTCATCCAGCGACCGGCCTCTGCGGCGAAGGAGCTGCTGGAAAATGCCGTGGACGCCGGTGCTACGGCGGTGCAGCTGGTGGTGCGCGACGCAGGCAAGGAGCTGGTGCAGGTCATTGACAACGGCTGCGGCATGAGCCCGGCCGATGCGCGCATGGCCTTCGCACGCCACGCCACCTCGAAGATCAGCGGCATAGAGGACCTGTTCCATATCCGCTCCATGGGCTTCCGCGGGGAGGCCCTGGCCTCCATCGCCGCCGTCGCCGAGGTGACCCTCAAGACCCGCACGGCGGAGCAGGAGCTGGGCACCTGCCTGGAGCTGGCCCAGAGCAAGGTGCTGAGCGAGGAAGCCTGCGCCTGTCCCCAGGGCACGAGCATCGCCATGCGGAACCTGTTCTTCAACGTCCCTGCCCGCCGCCATTTCCTGAAGAGCAACGCCACCGAGCTGCGCCATATCGTGGACGAGTTCCTCCGGGTGGCCCTGGGCTTCCCGGCGGTGAGCTTCACCCTGCAGGCCAACGGGCAGGAGATCTATCACCTCCCTGCGGCGGGGCTGAAGCAGCGCCTGGTGCAGGTGCTGGGGCAGGCCTACGCCTCCCGCCTGGTGACCATAGAAGAAAACACCGAATACCTGCAGGTCTCCGGCTTCGTGGGCAAGCCCGAAGCCGCCAAAAAGACCCGCGGGGACCAGTACCTGTTCGTGAACAGCCGGTTCATCCGCAGCGCCTACCTGCACCATGCGGTGATGAATGCCTTCGAGGACCTGCTGCCTCCCGACAGCCACCCCATGTACGCCCTGTACATCGCCCTGGATCCCCGCCATGTGGACATCAACGTACACCCCACCAAGCAGGAGATCAAGTTCGAGGACGAAAAGCTCCTCTACGCCTTCATCCAGTCGGCGGTGAAGCATGCCCTGGTGCGCTTTTCCGTCACCCCGGCCCTGGACTTCGGCCTGGATCCCGACATCCAGCAGCTGCCCGCCGTCAGCCGCCCCATCAGCGAGGCGGACCGGGCGGCCCTCCCCGCCACGGATATCTACCGCAGCTTCACCCGCAGCCACCAGGCCCATGTGCTGGGCGGGGGCCGCTGGAAGGACCTGTACCCCCGTCCCGAGGCCGGGGGGGCGCTGCCCCCCATGCCTGCCGGAGAGGAGGAGGAGCCGGCCACCGCGCCGGGGCTCTGGAAAGAGGAGGAAGGAGGCCAGAAAGAGCCTTTCCAGCTGCAGGGCCGCTACATCGTCCAGCAGATCCGGGCGGGCTTCATCCTCGTCGACCAGCAGGCCGCCCATGAGCGCATC
>CBINPH010000099.1:0-9476 GCA_966252445.1 uncultured Chitinophagaceae bacterium
GGCTGGACTGGCTGGCCGACTCCGCCGGCGCTTTCTTCGGCGGCGCCGTGTTCCGCGAATACGCCGGCAGAAGCAAGGCTGCCGCCGGCCGAGCCGGCCATAGCTGATGCGCGTAGTTTCTTTTTCTCCTTTTTAACTACCGCTGTTCCCAAACACTTTTTTTACCAGCGCTAAACGAGTTCGTGTACGCCATCGGTCTTGTTTGCAGGATGACCCCAAACGTGGTTCGTGGGAGACTTATGCAAACCAGGACAACGGCAGCATGAAAAACGACCGGCACAAAGGCGCAGGTTCGATGACCTACCACCACCTCAACACCTGAACCGGTTGCCATCATGAACAAAGGCAGCATGCGGTTCGTCCACGAAATCTTTTAGTTTTCAGGTTGATTAAATGGACGTGACACGACAGGTTAAGCTAGGTGATAAGGCTATTGTTCGAAAAGCCTGGAATGACAATTATTGAATGGTTGAAAAGTGGGCCGTGTCTGAGCGTTCAGCTAAGCGGGACCTGGAGAAGAATCGGGTATGGGTAGCGTACAGGAGCGGTACGCAAAAAGGCGGATATTGTCTACCCGGTTCTGTGCGCTCAAAACGGACAAGAGCTATAAAGGATTAACTGCACGCTGAAATGCGGCGTTTCGGACACTGCAGACTAGATCCGCCGTATATGAGCGCCCAGTTGCTGCAGGCGCTGGTCTATGTACTGGTATCCCCTGTCTATCTGATCGATATTCTGGATGATGCTCTTGCCCTCGGCGCTTAATGCGGCGATAAGCAGGGCGACGCCGGCACGGATGTCCGGGGAGGACATGGTAATGCCGCGCAGGGCATGCCGCCGGTCCAGGCCGATGACGGCCGCGCGGTGGGGATCACAGAGGATGATCTGCGCCCCCATGTCCATGAGCTTGTCGACGAAGAAAAGGCGGCTTTCAAACATCTTCTGGTGGATGAGCACGCTGCCCTTTGCCTGGGTGGCGACGACAAGGACTATGCTCAGCAGGTCCGGGGTGAAACCGGGCCAGGGATGGTCATAAATGGTCAGGATAGAGCCGTCCAGGAAGGTCTGTATTTCGTAGGAGTCCTGAGCGGGTATGTGGATGTCGTCCTCACGGTATTCCATCCGGATGCCCAGCTGCCTGAACTTGTCGGGGATGACGCCCAGATGGTCGATGCCCGCATGGCGGATCGTGAGTTCGCTTCCCGTCATGGCCGCCATGCCGATGAACGAGCCGATTTCGATCATATCCGGAAGGATGCGATGCTCACAGCCCTTCAGGGAAGGGACACCTTCTATGGTGAGCAGGTTCGAGCCTACGCCGTGTATATGGGCTCCCATGCTGTTCAGCATGCGGCAAAGCTGCTGCACGTAAGGCTCACAGGCGGCATTGTAAATGGTGGTGGTGCCCCGGGCCAGGACCGCTGCCATGACAATATTGGCAGTGCCGGTCACAGAGGGCTCGTCAAGCAACATGTAGGCGCCCTGCAGGCCCTCCCGCGGGGCTTCCAGCGTAAAATAGCTTTTGCCGGTGTTGAAGTCGAAGGTTGCGCCCAGCGCCTGCAGGCCAATGATATGGGTATCGAGCCGGCGCCGCCCGATTTTGTCGCCGCCGGGCTGGGGGAAAAAGGCTTTGCCGAAACGGGCCAGCAGGGGGCCGGCGATCATCACCGAGCCGCGCAGGCGGGCCGATTTTTTACGAAAGTCTTCCCCTTTGAGGTATTCGAAATCCACCTTTTCCGCACGGAAGATGCAGGTATGACGATCTTTCCGTTCGGTGTGGACGCCCATCGCCGAGAGCAGCTCAATCAGCAGGTTGACATCCAGGATATCGGGGATGTTGGAGATGCGGATCTCCTCGGAGGTAAGCAGCACGGCCGAAATGACCTGAAGCGCTTCATTCTTCGCGCCCTGAGGGGTAATGTCGCCTTGAAGACGGCGCCCGCCATGGACCTCGAAGGCACTGCTCACTTGTTGCGGTTTTTGTACTTATTGAATTTGTTCTTGCCGTTCTTGTTGTGCACAAAAGGCTTGCGCTTGTTCGGGCGGTAGACTGCGGACGTGTCGGTATAGGTGGGCAGGCTGTGGTCATTCTCGTAGATCAGCTGTCCGTTGGTCATCTCGGCCAGCTCGTTGCTGACCATATCGTCGTGAACGACTTCCTTATGCCAGTTGGCATAGGCCAGCTTCATATAGTTGCCGATGTGCTGGGTCAGCCCTTCCCGCTTGACGGGATCGGTCTCCTTGAGCGTCTTTTCAATGACGATCTCCAGGTTCTTGCCAAAATGCCGGTGCTTGGGGTATTTTTTGGGATAAGGCAGCATCTCGGGTTTGGGATGCAGGGTCTCCCGGGTGGGAATGGGGTAGGGAGAACGCACTTTCAGCTTGAAATCCGATATCAGGAAGAGATGGTCCCAGAGCATATGACGAAAATCCTCCACGTTGCGGAGATGGGGGTTGAGCATGCCCATCAGCTCGACGACCACTTCGGCGTTCCGCTGGCGCTTCTCGTCGTCCTCGATGGTCACCAGGTACTCGATCATCTTCTGCACATTACGCCCATATTCCCTGATCTCCAGGTGATTGCGAGAGGTGTTGTATTCCATATAAGGTGTTGAATTGAACCGGTAAAACTGCAAAAATAACGATAATATGCCGTAACTGAACAAGGCTCCACATTTGCAGGCCCCGTACCTTTGTGAACATCCAAAACCGATGACATGGACAAATCACTGAAGGGACTGCGGGCCCTGGTCTGCGGGGGCAGCCGGGGCATCGGCCGGGCCTGTGCCGAAGAGCTGGCGCGCCTGGGCGCATCCTGCGTGCTGCTGTCGCGCCATGAAGAGCACCTGAAAGCTGCGGTGGAGGGGCTGAGCGGCGGTTCCCGCCGTCACCGCTATATCATGGCCGACTTCCGGGAGCCGGCGCAGGTGGACAGCATCGTCAGCTCGCTGGTGGAAGACGCTCCGGTGGATATCCTCCTGAACAACACCGGCGGCCCGCCCCCCGGCCCCATTGCCGGAGCCTCCGCCGAAGCCTTTCTGGCGGCCTGCAACCAGCACCTGGTATGCAACCAGCTGCTGGCCCAGGCGGTCATCCCCGGCATGCGGGAAAAGGGTTTCGGGCGCATCATCAACATCCTGTCCATATCCGTCAAGGCGCCCCTGCCCGGCCTGGGCGTCTCGAACACGGCCCGCTGGGCCGTGGCCGCCTGGGCCAAGACCCTGGCCGGAGAGCTGGCGGCCGACGGCATCACCGTGAACAATGTGCTGCCGGGCTCCACCCGCACGGCCCGCCTCGAAAAACTTCTGGAAGAACAGGCCCGGGAAAAGGGCCTAAGCCCGGAGGCCATCGAGCAGGCCTGGCTGGAAGACATCCCGGCAAGGCGCTTCGGGCGACCGGAAGAGATCGCGGCCGTGGTGGGTTTCCTAGCCTCCCCGGCGGCCTCCTATGTCACCGGGACCAGCATGGCTGTGGACGGAGGGCGCAGCCCCAGCCTCTGAGCCCCGCCGCCGCCATCCTCAGCGCCGCAGCGGGAAGTTCTTCAGGGTGGCATAGATAAGGGTCAGCAACACCGCGAACAGCAGCGTCATGCCCCAGACCCCCGGATGATCGAAGGGGTGCAGGACCATGCGGAGCACACCGCGGGCGATGGTGAAGGGGTCGGTGATCACATCCCAGCTGTTCCAGCGCAGGAAGCGCCCCAGGAAAACACCATAGGCGCTGAGGCCCATGACCACCCCCACGAAGCCCATGCCCGCTGCCGGCCCGAAGCGGCGCTGGACCTCCCGCTCCATCAAGACCAGGGAAAGGAAGCCCAGGATCAGGCCGTTCCAGGCGAAGGAAAAGATCAGCAGCAAGTCGTACCACAGCGGTATCCGCGGCATGGACCGCAGATGGAACAGGTCGGTAACGAGGTAAGGGGCGTTGGGGAAGAACAGCAGCCAGGTGGCGGCAGCCAGCCCGAAGGACAGCCCGTGGCTGAACCACCGGCGTCGCCGGCTCATGCCGAGGCTGATGGCGTAGGGTATCCAGGCCAGGAACAGGTTCCAGACCAGGGAGCTGTACAGCAGCGAGTCGCTGCGCCATATCCGCGCTGCCACCAGCGCCAGGGAAAAGGCCACCGAAGCCAGCAGGATGCTACCCATCCCCGGGGATTTTTTAAGCCACGTCATCGACACAAAACCATGATTTTTGGTATGAAAATGATCAGCCCTACGAGGGCCGCCGTGATGGCGGCGATCAATACGGCGCCGGCCGCAAGGTCCTTGATGTACCGGGTCCGCTCGTCGTATCCCGGGGCCAGCTGGTCCATCATTTTCTCCACACAGGTGTTGAAAGCCTCTGCGCAGAGCACGAAGCCTATGGCAAACAGCAGGCCAATCCATTCCAGCGCACCCAGATTTAACAAAAAGCCAACAAGCAACGCCAGCAGGGCCGCCGACAGATGTATCCAGGCATTGTGCTCTGTCGCGAAAAAGCGGCGCAGCCCGTTCCAGGCGAAGCTAAAGCTGCGCAGGCGCTGCCGTAACGAGAATTTTTTGTCGGATGCGGTCATGGTGGTGGCGGATAAGGGCGCCCTGCAGGGCGCCCCGTAATATACAAAAGAAGTGCCGGGTCGGGCTCAACCCGGTTGCAGGCCGGGGCGCAGCTTCCGCGTACAGTACATCAGCAGGCCCAGGATGGCAAAGAGACCCAGGGAACCCAGCAACAGCGCATAGTCCTGCAGCTGCACCAGCGTATAGATGAACCCGTACAGGGCCAGCAGCGTGCCGCCCACCAGCCAGGAGACCCGCCGTTGACGGAACAGCCAGGAGCTGTACAGCGCGACGAGTCCTGCCGTGGATGCCGTCGCGATGGCGTAGGCCAGGCCGAAATCCAGGTATTCGGAAAGGGACAGCAGCAGGGTGTAGAACACGCAGAGCGCCAGGCCGATCAGGATATAGGAAAAAGGATGTACCGGCTCCCGCTGCGCATTCTCCACGATAAAGAACACGGCAAAGGTCAGGGCAATGACCAGAATGGCGTATTTCACGCAGCGGGTCACTTTCTGGTAGAGGTCCACGGGTAGCATCAGGCTGACGCCGAAGGCGGAAGGGTCCAGCTTATGGGATTCTCCGGTCCAGCGCTGCGGGAGGTTCCGGTTCAGGTCCAGCACCGTCCAGTCGGCTGCGAAGCCCGTATCCGAGAGGGCGTAGGTCTTCGGCAGGAAGGCGCCTCCGAAACTGGGATTGTTCCAGGCTGACTGCAGGTGCACCTGCGTGGTCCTCCCCACGGGCACCACCTGCAGGCTTTCCGAACCCCGCAGGTCCAGGGCGACGGAGAAGTCGAACGCGCCGTGCGCCAGGTCCTCCGGGGTCAGGGCCACGGGCACGGAGAGGCCCTCTTCCAGCAGGTTGTTCTCCGGCATGCCGGGGCTCGCGGCCAGGGCCTGCCCGTTCCAGTGAAATTCCGGCCGGTTGCTGATGCCGCGCAGGTCGCTGACGCCCATCATCAGATAGGCCTCTTGCGGCAACCAGTTCTCTGCGGGCACGGAGAGGGCTTCCGGCTGCAGCGCGCTGAAGCGCCCCTGCAGCTGCAGCGCGGAGCGGTAAAGCACCACCTCGAAGATGCCCCGGTGCCGCCGCTCGGGGGACAGGGTGCCGCGGAGAGAAAGGGTGTCGGGGAGGAAGAAGGCCTTGCGGATGTCCCGCAGGGCCTTGCCCTGGGCGTCATGGCTGGGCACCACATAAGGGACCACCAGGATGGGCCCGCTGATTGTCTGGGTGCCGGCCCAGGTGCTGCCGACTTCCCGCAGCACCTGGTCATGGCGCTGCTGGCGGTCTTCCACCAGCTGCCGGATAAGGAACACAGGGATCAGCAAAACCAGCATGAGGATGCCGATAAAGATGCTCTTGAGCACCAGCCTGTTTTGGCGGTAAAAATCCTGAAGAATGTTCATAAAAAGTACTTTTTGTTACAAAGTTAAAAGACAAAAAAAATCATTCCACGGCGCGGATCATTTTTTCCAGGGCTTCCAGATGGTTTTTGAAAGCGCGCTCACCGGCTTTGGTGACGGCATAGGTCGTATTGGTCTTCCGGCCGATGAAGCCTTTGTAGACTTCTATAAAGCCGTTTTCTTCCAGCACATGGAGATGGGTGGCGAGGTTGCCGTCGGTCACCTCCAGCAACTGCTTGAGATCGTTGAAGCTCATCTCCGCGTTGACCATGAGCGCGCTCATCACCCCCAGCCGGATGCGGCTTTCAAAGACCTTGTTTAAATGTTCTATAGGATTTTTCATGCGAGGGCTCGGCTGGGGCTTCAGGAACGATCGTATTTTTTCCACATGGCGATACCATATACCAGGTGCAGCAGGCCGAAGCCGGTCCCGCAAAAGTACAGGCTGTAGGCCGGAAAAAAGAGGCAGGCGATGCCCAGCGCGATATCCAGCAGGCCCAGGTACCGGATCTCCCCCAGGGTGTACCTGCTGGCGCTCACCAGCGCCAGCCCGTAAAACACCAGGCAGGCGGGCACCACGAAACCATAAATCTCCCGGTAGATCATACCCAGAATAAACAGCCCTCCGGCGGCCAGCGGGATGGCCAGATGGATGAGCATCTGCCGGGAGGCGCTGCTCCACACGGGGGCGCCGGAACGCCGCGCCTTGCGGTACGTAAACAGCAGGCCCGACAGCAGCGCGCAGACCAGGGTGAGCAGGGCCACCCCGGTCAGGGCGCCCAGCGGCAGCTCCGGGTCCGCCTGCGCCTGCACGCCGTACAGGGGGATTTCCTTATCCTGCAGCAGCCGGTGGGCCCCGTACAGGCCGCCCAGGCCGCAGAGACCGGCGGCCACGCCGCTCAGGCCGCTGAGCGACAGGAAGCGGGAAGAACGTTCCATGATCCGCCGGATATCGGAGAGCTCCTCCAGATATTTTTCCTCCATAGAAAGCACTTTGAAATACAAAGTAAAGCATTCGTGCGCGTTTCTCCAAATCTATTTTCAGAGACCGCCCGGCGCGGGTTGGGTAAAAATGGTTAATTTGCCCCACTTACCTTGTGAACCCATGCGGAAGGTCATCCACTTGTCCCTGGCGCTGTTGTTCGCCGGGGCATCCCTGAAAGCCCAGCAGCGATATATTCACGGGGTGGTCAAGGACAAGCATACCAATGAGGCCATACCTTTCGCGGCGGTGCAGTTCATCGGCACCACCACCGGCGCTACGACGGGAGAGGACGGAACATATTCGATGCAGCTGCCAGCCATACCGGGGGACTCCCTGCTGGCCAGGGTCATCGGCTACGGCGAGTTGCATAAAGCCGTCGACCGGCGCCTGGACAGCCAGCAGGTGGATTTCGAGCTGGAACGCCGGGAATACACGCTCAACGAATTCGTGATCCATGCCGGGGTGAACCCGGCCCTCATTATTCTGCGCAGGATCATTGAGCACAAACCGCAGAACGACCCCCACCGGCTGGAGAGCTATACATACCGGGTATACAACAAGCTCGAGCTCGACCTGGACAATTTCGACAAGGAAAAATTCCAGCAGTCCAAATTGTTCAAGCCCTTTGCGTTCATCTTCGACAACATGGACACCACGTCGGAAAGCAAGCCTTTTCTGCCGGTGTTCCTGACGGAGACCCTGTCGGACTACTATTACCAGCGGCAGCCCAAGCATACCAAGGAGATCATCCATGCCAGCCAGACCTCGGGCATCGAAAACCGCAGCCTGACCCAGTTTCTGGGCACCATGTACCAGAACGTCAATGTATACGACAACTTTATCCCGGTCTTTGACAAGAAGTTCATCAGTCCGATCAGCAACATCGCCACGGTATATTACCGCTACCAGCTGATCGACACCCAGTACATCTATAACCGCCGCTGCTTCCACATCACCTTCGAGCCCAAGCGGAAGATGGAAAACGTGTTCTTCGGCGACTTCTGGGTAAACGACACCACCTATGCCATACAGCAGATGAACCTGCAGGTGACGGGGGAGGCCAACATCAACTTCGTGGACCGCATCAGCCTGTACCAGGAGTACCGTCCCCTGGGCGACACCACATGGTTCCTGGTTAAGGATAAGTTCATTGCCGATTTCAATCCGATCGGTTCCAAGCGCATGGGCATCATCGGCCGCAAGACGACCACCTACAACAATATCGTGGTGAACGATACGGCGGCGACCAACATCTTCGGAGACAAGCGCTACAAGGCCAACAACATCTATATCCTGCCGGACGCCATGAGCAAGACGGACAGCTTCTGGGTGACGCACCGGCAGGAGGACCTGAGCAAGAACGAAAGGGCCATCTACGCGATGATGGACACCCTGGAGCAGATCCCCCTGTACCAGACCTATTCCAACATCATCCAGTTCATGGCCACCGGCACCAAGGCCTTCGGACCCATAGAGCTGGGCCCGTACTATTACCTGGTGAGCTCCAATGCCCATGAGGGCCTGCGCCTCCGCTTCGATATGGGCACCACCCCTAAATTGTTCAAGGACGCCTACCTCCACGGATACCTGGCCTATGGTTTCAGGGACCGGAAATACAAAGGCAGCCTTTCCGCCCTCTGGCTGCTCAAGCGCCATCCCCGCTCCTACCTCTACGCCTCCTATACGCATGACCTGGACAACGGCGGGGCCTACCTGGACCAGATCAGCACCGACAACATCTTCACCCTGGCGATCCGCAAGAAGGACATCCCCCAGAAATTCGTGCTGATGGACGAAAAGCGGTTCGAAGCCTATAAGTCCTGGTACTCCGGTTTCTCGGTGCATGCCACCATGACCAACACGGCCTACAGCCCCTTTGCCCCCCTGCCCACCGCGGAGTATTTCAACAACAACTGGAAGTACTATACCCCCCTGAAGAACACGGAGCTGGGCCTGTCGCTGCGCTTCGCCTGGCGGGAAAAATTCCTGGAGGGCAATTACTACCGGCTGAGCCTGGGCAGCCCCTACCCCATCATGGAGCTGCACGGGGCCCTGGGCATGAAAGGCGTCCTGGGCAGCAGCTACAAGTACCAGAAGCTGGACTTCAGCGTCTCCGATTACCTGCCCATCCCGCCGCTGGGCAACCTGTATTATAATTTCTACGCCGGGAAGATATACGGCACGCTGCCTTACCTGTTGCTGCAGGTGCATCCCGGCAACGAGCTGTACTATTACGACAAGTACGCTTTCAACATGATGAACCGCTATGAGTTCCTCAGCGACCAGTGGGCCGGCTTCAACCTGGAGCACGAGATCGGGGGTGGCATTTTTAATTACATCCCCGGCCTGCGCCGGCTGAAGCTGCGGCAGTTCTGGACGGCCAAGGGCGTCATCGGGCGCCTGTCGGCGGAAAACCGCCAGCTCAATTTCCAGGGCGACTACCGTTTCAAGACCCTGGAGGGCGACCCCTACCTGGAGCCGTTCGGGTTCTTCGCAGTCGGTACGCGAATCGTCATGCCGTCGTCTCGTGTGAGGTTGCCCGCGCCGTCGCCATCC
>CBINPH010000100.1:0-9473 GCA_966252445.1 uncultured Chitinophagaceae bacterium
GGTCCATCGCTTCCTCCATCTGGTTATCCAGGGTTCTCCAGACGCACCATAGAATAACCCCGACTCCTTTCTGGCGCCCGTAATCGGCAATGGCCTGGACATCGACGGAAGGAACCCGCTCGGTCATGTTGCCCAGCTTGTACCAGCCCTCATCCATGATGATGTAGGGGATATGATGGCGTGCCGCGAAGTCGATGTAATACTTGTATGTCTGCGTATTCACGCCCGCACGGAAATCCACACCGGTAATATTCCAGTGGTTCCACCAGTCCCAGGCGACCTGGCCGGGACGGATCCAGCTGACATCCTGCAGGCGGCTGGGTGCGGCCAGTTTATAGACGATCTCGTTGTTGAGCAGGTCTGCGTCCCGGGTAGCCACGGCGAAGATGCGCCAGGGGAAGCTGCGGGTACCGGCCGTACGGGCCAGGTAATCGTAGCGGGAAGCGGGGCGGAAATTGCGGTCCCAACCTCCGCGATGCGGGTCGTTCTTTTCCTCCGATTTGACCGCCGGCGGAAAGACCGACCGGAGGCTGCCGCTCCCGTCGCCGGTAAAATAAAGCCCGGGATAGTCGTACAGTCCGCTTTCGGTGATCAGGACCTTGGGGTCATGCAGGTCCACCAGCAGCGGCAGCTGCACGGTCTCGCCGGCGTCCAGGCTGTCCAGCGGCTGCTTCTGGTACATATGCTCGTAGCTGTTCATCCAGCGCCCCGTATAGGCAAACCAGGCTTCGGGCGCCCCCGCCAGACGGACATCACAGCGCTCATCCGTCACATCGATGGTATCCTTCAACTTGGTCTCAAAACGATAGGCTACAGCGTCATCATAAGCCCGGAACACGACGCTGTACCCGTTGCGGTACTGCAGGGTCAGCTGGTTGCAGTTGTCGGGGATGACGGCGTTCTTGATGGCCACCACCGGCCGGATGCTGTCGCGGACAGCTTCGGTAGGGGCCTTTCGCACCCGGTCGCCCACGGCAAGTACCCGCCCGTCGGCGAGGGTCATGCTGATGGTGACCGACGACACCAGGGTCTGCCCCTGGCTGGAGACCGAGAAACGCAGGGAGTCCCCGTTGCTGATCTGCACCTTCAGCTGGCCGCCTGGAGAACTGAGCTGATATTGCTGGGCCAGGACCGGCGACGCAGCTGCCAGGGCCAGCAGCAGGCATACAAGACGTGTTTTCATACCGCGATGATTTTCTGGATTGGGCCGCCAAAGTACAAGTTTCGGCACGGAAATGCAAAATCCTTCGCCCGGTCCCTATTCCGGTTTTCGCCGGTAGGCCTCCTCGACAAGGGGACGGTAGCGCTGGTGCAGGGACCTGGCCACCGCGACGGGATCGCCCTGGGGGTTCGCCCGGTACCGTTCATGGGCATGGACCCAGGCCCACTCCCAGTCCTTGACCTGCTGGTCGAATACCGCGGTGTCCAGTGCCACCCCCTGCGCGAGGCAGCTGTCCGCATGCCGGAAGAACATTTCCCAGCGCGGCTTGTAAAACCCGGCGATCAGCCCAGACCATTGCCTGCAGGCATACTCATGCAAGGGGCAGTCCTTCCCGCCCCAGAGGGTGATCAGATCGCGGGCGTTGAATTCATAGAGGTCGCTTTCCGCCGGCGTGGCCCCGCAGCGGCGGGCGTCGCGCAGCCACCTGCCCAGCAGGAAATCCGGAAGGGTGCCCAACAGGCGATCCATATCGTCCAGGAGGAGCAGGAAGCGGGAGGCGGCGCTGTCGAAGGCCACCCGGTCACCGCGCCGGAAGGCCCCGGCGAAGGTCTGCTGCAGGGGGTTGGCATAGTTGGCCAGGACCTGCCGGGTGAGGTCCACCAGGTCATACGCGAAGCCCTCGCTGGGAGGAAGGCTGTCGGCCGCAGCGATGAACAGGTCCCAGGCCTTGACCAGCCGCATGGGATCGTAGGTCAATGTCGTGTGGGTCCACCCGGTGTTCTGCTCCAGGGTCGGGCGACCGGTGAAGATGGACTCAGGGCCGCCTTCGGACTTGCCCCCGCTGTATGCGGTGTTCTTCAATATCTGCCAGGCCGCGTTCACCATGCTGTTGTCCGCGCCGTAGCGACGGCGCGCGTAGGAACGCAACCAGGTATCCAGGTGTATGGGCTCCGAGCGCCATACATGCTCGGTCATCAGCTCGTAAAGCACCGGGTTCTGGGCTATGGCTTCAGGCGTCAGGCCTATGCCCCGCAACTTGCCCGCATCAGGGTCATGCCAGGCCAGGGCGGGGTCGTAGGCGACATGGCGCATACGGCCGAAGAGGCTGATGTTGCCCCCGAAGTTGTGCAGCATGTTCCATATCCACGGCTTGCCATAATAGGCGTCCGTGCGGTTCCACACGGGATGGGACTCGCTCCAGAGGTCGAGAATGATCATGTGGTCGTCGGGCACGGCGTTGAGCAATGCCTGTATCTGTTCCGCATGCCAGAACCGGACGTTGTAGGCGAACATCCAGCCCTGCATCACCCACACGGCCTGGGGATCGGCCGCGGCCATGGACTGGAACACCTTCTTGCTCATGGCGTCCAGGTAAGTGGAGTCCCCGGATGGGGGAATGTTTTCGTTGAAGGTGTCGGCGGAATACAGGTGATCGGTGCCATACATCGCGGTCTGGGCTTCGATGAAGGCCTTGCCGATGGTCTCAAACAGGGGGTCGGCGGGGTCCAGGAGATACACGTCGCCGAAACCCACGCCCCAGTTGGTGGTCTTCAGCCGGGCTTCGGGAAATTTCTTCCGGAAGGCCGGCGGCACATGCCCCGTGAAGGCCGGAAGCACAGGCCGCATGCCCAGGGCGCGTTCCCTGTCCAGGATCTTGAGCTGCAGGGCGCGGTGGGTGTCTATCCAATGCTGTGGCAGGGGACCGCCCCAGCCATCTATGTTTCCCATCCACAGCCAGGCAAAGTAGGCGGGACCGGAAAAAAAATCCCTGAGATCCGCGTCACTCATTCCGAGGCCCTTGTATACCTGCTGCCAGACGGCCTCTTCCCCCGTGAGCGCCAGGGGCATATTGATCCCGTTCAGGGCCATCCAGTCTATCTCCTGTTCCCAGCGTTTCCAGTCCCACCAGGCCATGCTGTAATTAAAGGTGCAGTAGTTGAGATAGTACCGGTCGGCATAAGGCGACACTTTGTGCAGCTTCCTGCCGGGCAGCGGAAGGGGTGTCGGCAGGGAGATGCGGGTCCCGTTCCAGGTGATGCTGGCATGGCAGTAATGGGTCAGGTAGTATTTCAATGCGGAAGCTACCGATATCCCGTTGTTGCCGGACAGCTGGATCTTACCCGCCCTGGCGTCCAGCTCAAAAACATCCCTGCCTTCGTCTGCAGGAATACGCCGCACCACGAACTGATCGGCTGCCGAGGGCACCACGCGCCGGATCAGCGCCTCGACAGCTCCGGTATCCCATGATGCCGGCGCCGGCTTGCTGCTCATCATAACCATTGCACTTGCCATCAAAAAACATATTCTTTTCATAACCGGTCATTTGGGCTTATACGCCGCGGCAGAAGATGGGCTGCGGAACCGGCCTCCGGCCGGAAGCGCGGCTCCCGGGGAAAAACGAAAAGAGGTGATCAGCATCGAATGTACAAAAAGCCTGGAAAACAGGCCGGCGACGACAGCATCCGCGGCCCGGGACAGGCGCTTCACGCGCGCGCCTTCGGCACGACATGCCGCGATTCTTTACAAAAAAACCATGCAGAACCGGCTTTCTGGGCGATTTCCGCTATTTTGCGCCGGCGAATGGCTATGCATACACACCGGATATCCTGGCGCGCACCACTGATTGCGGCTTTGCTGACTCTTGGGCTTGGTCTTCCCTGCCAGCAGGGCCGGGCCCAGGCGCCCAAACGGGAACTGAGGGCGGCCTGGATCGCGACCGTGGCCAACATCGACTGGCCCTCGAAGCCCGGACTTCCCGCACAGGTGCAGCAGGCCGAGTATATACAGCTGCTCGACAAACTCCAGTCCCTGGGCATGAATGCCGTGATCGTGCAGGTGCGCCCCTGCGCCGATGCGCTGTTCGCCTCCACCCTGGAGCCCTGGAGCTACTGGCTGACCGGTCAACAGGGGGCCTTGCCCGACCCCTATTATGATCCTCTCGCTTTCATGATCAAGGAAGCGCACCGCCGGGGCATGGAATTCCATGCCTGGTTTAACCCCTACCGGGCGGTCTTCAACATCCGCAAGCCGAACCTCAGCGCGGACCATATTACCCGGCGCCGCCCGGCATGGTTTCTGACCTATGGGGACAAAAAATATTTCAACCCCGGGTTGCCGGAGGTATGGAATTACCTCGTCCTGGTCGTCACCGATGTGGTGCGCCGCTACGACATCGACGCCGTACAGTTCGATGACTATTTCTACCCCTACCGCATTGCGGGCAAACCCTTCCCCGATGGTGCTGCATACAGCCGCTACGGCCGGGGCATGAGCCTGGGGGACTGGCGCCGCCACAACGTAGATACCGTCATCCAGATGCTCTCCACGGCCATCAAGGCGGAGAAGCCCTGGGTGCAGTTCGGTATCAGTCCCTTCGGCGTATGGCGCAATGCCAGCGTTGATCCCGCGGGCTCAGCTACCAGAGCGGGGCAGACCAACTATGATGACCTGTATGCCGACATCCTGCTGTGGCTGCGCAAAGGATGGATCGACTATGTATGCCCGCAGCTGTACTGGGAATTCGGTCACTCCGCAGCCCCCTATGGGGTATTGCTGGACTGGTGGTCCCACCATACGTACGGTCGCCGCCTCTATATAGGCCAGGCGCCCTATCGTATCGGCAGCAACAGCGCCTGGAGGGATCCGGCCCAGCTGCCCAGGCAGATCCGGGCCAACCGCCTCAACGGCCGGGTTCAGGGCAGCATATATTTCAGCGCGCGGTCCTTCGATAAACCGCTGCTGGGCTTCGACGACTCCTTGCGCCTGAATCTGTACCGCTACCCCGCCATACCGCCTACCATGCCCTGGATCGACAGCATACCCCCCGCCGCGCCGCGGATAACGGGATCATCGCGGGTGGACGGCGGACTGTTGCTGCAATGGAAAGACGGGGACAGCGACCGCCAGACGACCCAGTTTGCCATATACCGATTCGACGGGGACCAGGCCGGGGATTTCAACGACGCCAGCCATATCCTGGCCGTCGTCGCCCGTCAGCGTCCGGAAGATACGGCGGCCCTGCAATCATTCATCGACAGAAGCTATGTTCCCGGGCAGCATTATCTCTACGTCATCACGGCGCTGGACCGCCTGCATAACGAAAGTCTTCCCAGCCCGGGCTGGCCCGTGCCTTCACCGCCCTCGGCCCGGGAAGGCATAGGTGCCCCGGCGGTCGCTGCTGAACCTTAAACGCGCGCGGCGGAATACCTGCGGAGAGGCTGTCCGGAATGCTGAAGCCGGCCCCCAAAAGCCGGTAAAAAAATTTGGCCAATCGGATTTTCCCTGTTATTTTTACTATAGAGATTTCATGGTTGGTTAACCCTAATATCCCACCACGAGTTTCCATAGGTATGTGGAGCAAGGCCGGCACAAGCGGCCGGTATTTTACCAGAAGACATCGCAGCCAGCATGAAGCAAATGCCCCCGGCAGATGGGGGTGATGGCCTCAGGGAAAAGGAATGGCGCGCGGTCACGGTCTGAAGAGCGCCCTGCTCAGCGGCGCGCTTTGCCGCATGGTTTCTTTCACCATTCCAAAAACATACCCCATGGCAAAGACAACCAAGTCCCCGCTCTCGATCGGCGGAAAAATCACCCTCGCCGACGTCGACAAAATGGATGCCAAAGCGCTGAAGAGCGCCCTGAAGGATGTAATCCGCCTCAAAGGGGGCAACATCGTGGCTTCCGGTCACCAGAACCACAATTCGCACGGAGACCAGGTCGGCCGCCAGGTCGAAAAAGTCAAGAACGTAGCCACCAGAACCCGGCACTGACTGTCCTGCCGCTGTACCGTGGAACCCCGTAATCGATCGTCCGCCGGAGCCCGGGTGGAAGGGCTGCCTGTGTCCCGGGCTCCATCGGGGGCGTTGCTGCTTTGACCAAATCCTCATCTGTCGCCATGATCGCTCAGAAGGACCTGTATATCTACACCTATATCCTGAAGATATGCAGCCGCTGCAATCTCAACTGCTCCTATTGCTTCGTCTACAACAAGGGAGACGACACCTGGCGGGGGCAGCCCAAGTTCATGTCAGCGGACACCGTGCGACAAACCTGCCGCAGGATCCGCGAGCATTGCCGCGCCCACGGCCAGCACGAAGTCCATCTCATCCTGCATGGCGGGGAGCCGCTGCTGGGCGGGCTATCCCATATCCGCGAGATCTGCAGGATCGCCGAGGAGGAACTGGGCGGCGCCGAGGAGCCTGTGGAATACCGGATCTCGGTGCAGTCCAACGGCCTGCTCTTTACCCCCGCCTTGGGTGACTTCTTCCTGCAACAAGGCATCAGCATGGGGGTCAGCATAGATGGCCCGCCGGACATCAACGACAGGACACGGGTCTATCGCAACGGCAGGGGTTCCACCGGAGACCTGGAGAAAAAACTCGAGCTCCTCAGCCGCCCGCCCTACAACGATATTTTCGGGGGCTTCCTGGTGGTCATCGACATCGACAGCGATCCCATAGACATCTTCGATTACCTGGCGGCATACAACCCCTGGGGCATGGACTTTTTGCTGCCCTACGACAACTGGGACCGCAGACCCAAAGGCAAAGAGGATTTCGACAGCACCCCTTATGCCGACTGGCTCATCCGGCTGTTCGACCACTACATTGCCTGCAACAGCCCCGTGCATGTCAAGTCTTTCGATTCCATCATGAAGGTGGTCATGGGCGGGCATTCCAATGTGGAATCCATCGGTGTGAGTCCTGTGGATATCGTCGTGGTAGAGACCAACGGGGACATCGAAGCCGTCGACTCGCTCAAAGCCAGCTTCCATGGGGCCACCAGACTCGGCCTCCATGTCAACACGCATGGGTTCGACGATGCCATGGCCCATGCCAAGATCAGGATGCGCCTGGAGGGTGCCCAAAAGCTCTGCAAGACCTGCCGGCAATGCCCTATCGTCCAGTTTTGCGGCGCCGGCTATATCCCGACGCGCTACTCCGCCGCGAAGCAATTCGACAACCCGAGCATCTATTGCAGGGACCTGTACAAGCTGATCGACCATATTTACGACTATGTGGAAGCGGAGATCCGCTGCCTCGCCATACCCTGAGCCATGCCTTCATCATCCCAACCCTTCCATGCCGACCACCTTCCCTTCAGGCGGAAGCCTTTTCTGCATTTTTACCAGCCAGCCTTTATTGGCGCGGACCTGGCCGGGCAGCTCCTGGACTGGTTTGAGCAGACGACGCTGTGGCAGCCCCGCAGGGAAGAGGATTTTTACGAGGTAGCCGACTTTAACCTGTCCCAGTCGCCGGTGCCGAAGCCGTTCCGGCACCTGAGCGGCCGGCGGCTCCGGGAATACCTGCTGAGCTGCATAGCCCCGCACTGTCCCGGCCTCAACGGAGAGGTCGACGTCACGGCCCATCGGCTGACCAGCGGAGAAAAGATCAAGATCCATACCGACAACGGTCCCTTGCGGCAACGCTTCCGGATCATTATTCAGGTCAACCGGGAATGGTCCGTCCGGCACGGCGGCCTGATTATGCTGTTCAGCAGCGACACCCCGGATGTCGACGCTTCCGACCACACCATCTACCTTCCGGAAAATGGCAGCGCCTGGGGCTTCAGGATCTCCGCAAAGTCCTTCCATGCCGTCAGTCCGGTGCAGGACAATATCCGTTATTCCCTGACCTATACTTTTTATTGATGGCCCCGCTCCCTTTCCTCACGGATGTTCTGGGCGACACGAAATCGCCGGCGCTGGTAAACGACTATGTGCTGTTCAAAAGCCTTCCCGCCCTGCTGAGGTCCGGGAACAAGGGGCGGCTGCAGGAGACGGTCCTGCGGATGAGCGAGGCGCTGGACCACATCGAAGGAGCCCGACTGCTGCAGGGGTTCTCCTGTTTCCTCCGGCTCAGTCTGCGCCGGGCCGCTTTCCTGCCCGGCGAGGCTTCCGGGACCGCCCCGGCCCTGGTGGGCTATGCCCTGATGCTGGCGGACTGCTTCTGGGAAGAACTTCCCGAAAGCCTTGTCCTGGATTGGGAGCAGGGCGAGGCGCCGACGGCCATGCTGTTGCCCAGGCAGGGATGCCTGCTCCCGCTGGGCCGTATGCGGGGGCGCCCCATGAAAGCGTTCAGGGCCCGCCTGCGCCGCCTGCCCCCCAGGCAGCTGTACCTGCCGGTGCCCGGCCATGCACATGGCCCTGCCCTTTTCAACGGCAGGCATCCGCTGCTCTTCGAAGAAGATTATTATGCGGAGCTCTGTGGGCTGGACGGCGGTGCAGGCCGCTGGCAGGCATTGCTGGGCAGCGCGCTGCAGCTCGTGCGCAAAGCCAGCCCTGCCAAATACACCGCATTGACCAGGGATGTGGAGATGATCGTACCCATCCGTTACCGGCAGGCAGACACGCATCATTCATTCACCAGCATGAGACTGCCCAATACCGTATTTGTGTCGGCCAATGCCGATGCCGTCGATATGGCTGAAGCGCTGGTCCACGAAGGAGGGCACAACTGCCTCAACCAGGTCATCGAGACCAGGGCCCTGTTCAGCGGGGAGGCGGACGCCGTCCTCTTCTACTCTCCCTGGCGGGACGATCCCCGGCCGCTGATCGGCCTTTTTCATGCGGCCTTCGTCTTTACGGAGGTATGTACGTTCTATGTGCAGCTGCTGGACAAAGGCCTCCTGGATACCGCACGCCTGCCGGCCGCACGCCGGGCCTTATCCAAACACTATTGCCGGCTGTGCATGGCCCTGCCGCAGCTGAAAAAGCGCTATTTCACTCCGGAGGGCTGGGCGCTGGTCAGGCTGATCAGCGACCATGTGGCCGCAGTAGGGACCGTCATCGGCGGCGGCGTTGGAGAGGCGATGCGCATAGAGCGCCGCCGGCGCCGCCAGGCGCTGGCGCAGATGCAGCTGGTTGCTGCCCAGGCCGCAGGCCTTCACTGAAAGCGCAGGCAGTAGAAAAAGGTAGGCAGCCAGTGCCTGAATTTGTTGGGATCATTGGCCAGGAAGAAGACATAAGCATCAGCCAGGTCGTTCTTGTGAATGGCCAGGGCCAAGCAATACCGGTAGCCTTCCCCGAATTTTCCCTTCGGGGTTATCGGGGTAAAGGCACCCCAGTCGGCATGAAACTCGTTGGTGACCGCGGCTGAATCGAACTCCTTGACGGGCCTGAACTTGCCCATCTCCTGCGAGACATTCATCAGTACCGTCTGGAAGATGACCTTGTACAGCTTGTTCGGGTCCACCTCCTTCTGGCCCGGTTTGGGGTGGGCCAGAAAGGCTTTGTAGGCAAGCACTTCGCTGTCCAGCGGATGGATGGAATAGCGTATCTCCAGGCTGTCTGCAGTCCGCAGGGCATATTCAA
>CBINPH010000101.1:0-9443 GCA_966252445.1 uncultured Chitinophagaceae bacterium
GGTCTCTTTCCGGCCCGGCGACAGGGCCATGATGTACCAGATCAATGTAGAGGGTGTCGCCAATGTCGTCAACGCCTGCCTGGGGAAGAACCTGCGCCTGCTGCATGTGAGCTCCGTCGCCGCCCTGGGCCGCGCCCGTCCCGGAGCGCCCATCGACGAACAGTGCAGCTGGGAAGAGAGCCCCAACAACTCGGCCTATGCCCGCAGCAAGTATGAGGGAGAGATGGAAGTATGGCGCGGCATGGGCGAAGAACTGGATGCCGTCATTGTGAATCCTTCCATCATCCTGGGGCCGCCCCGGGGGCCCGTCAGCGGGTCGCTGTCGCTGATCAGCAATGTCTATGACGGCTTTCGCTGGTATACCCGAGGGGTGAACGGCTTCGTGGATGTACGGGATGTGGTCCGCGCCATGATCATGCTGATGGACAGTGGCATCAGGGAAGAGCGTTTCATCCTGAGCGGCGACAACTGGTCTTACGAGCGCCTGCTGACGACCATCGCCCGTTACCTGCAGGTGCCTCCGCCCTCACGTCATGCGGCCCCCTGGATGGGAGAGCTGGTATGGCGCCTGGAAGCGGTGAAGTGCTGGCTCAGCCGGCGGCAGCCCCTGCTGACCCGGGAGACGGCACGCACCGCCAGGCTGCAGGTCCGCTACGACAGCAGCAAGATACTCCGCAGCCTTCACGGCTTCGCCTTCACCCCTATGGAAGATACCCTTCGCTTTGCCTGCGAGGGCTTCCTGCGCGAGCGCGGGGCTCCTGCTGCCGCCCTCCCGCCGGCCGGCTGACCGCCTCAGGGCTTCTGCAGCAGCGCCGCGATGACTGCCGCGACAGCGAAGCGCGTTTCTTCGTTGAGGTCCCTGGCCAGCCAGACCTTCTGGTCCCCGTTCAGCTGAACGGCGCCGACCACCAGCCCGCTGAGTCGAAACTCATAGACCATGTTGTCATACGAGCCGGGCGACCCGAAGCGGTTGTGCGCATGCACCTCCAAAAGATCCGTCGGAGAGCGCAGCAGCCCTACCTGGTCGCCGCTGCTCAGGCCTTCGTACGTCGGGTTCTTGATGATGAGTTCCCAGTTCTTCAGGGTGCTGAACGAGCCTCCCGCTAGATAAGCATAATAGAGCCTGAGGTTCCCGTCGTCGGTCAGCAGTGCCGGCAGCGTCTTGTCCTTCAGGTCTCCCGCCTGGACGTACAGCGCCTCTACGCGGGAACTGTTGTTCCGGTTGTCGCGGAAGGTAAAATGAAAGGCCGATTGCCCACGGAAGGGCACCAGCTTCCTGTCCACCCCGTCGCCGCGGTCGCCGGTGGTGAAGTCTCCGAAAGCATAGGTGCGGGAAGAGAAAAGTTTTTTCTGGGTCTTGACCCGCAGCTCGTTCCGCCGGTTGTAAAAAGTATCTTCCTGGGCTTTGCGGGAAGCTCCGCAGGAGCAGAGCAGGAGGGCCACGAGCGCCAGAACGGGGTAGCGTAGTGTCATACGATGGGTTTTAACGTTTGTATAGAGGTGTCGTCCCCGTATACTAATCAATTTTCGTTCCGGTTTGATGGAGACAGCTGCCGTACTTTTTCCCAGAGCTCCGGAATGCGTTTGATCCATACGATCTCGCGGCGCTTGAGCTGCGCATCTTCCGCCGGCGTACCGAAGTAGGCCTTGCCGCCTTCCAGGGAAGCAGGCACCCCGCTCTGGGCCATCACCACCGCGCCGGCGCCTATGCGCAGGTCCTTGGATATGCCTACCTGTCCCCACAGCGTCACATTGTCCTCGATGATCGCTTCCCCGCCTATGCCCACCTGGGCGGCGAACAGGCAGTTCCTGCCGATCACCGCGCCGTGTCCGATATGGACCTGGTTGTCCAGCTTGGTGCCTTCTCCAATGATGGTGTCCCCGCTGACGCCGCGGTCTATCGTCGTACCGGCGCCCACCTCTACGTCGTTGCCGATCACCACCCTACCACAGCTCAGGAGTTTGTCGTACTGCACGGGACGCTCTGCCCTTTTTTTGAAATAAAACGCGTCGGCACCGATCACCGCCCCCGCATGGATGATCACGCGGTCTCCGATCACGGCATGATCATAGATCACGACGCCCGGATGGATGACGCAATCCCTGCCGATGCGTACCTGGTCCCCAATGAACACGTTGGGTTGCAGCACGGTGCCTTCGCCGATGACGGCGGTCTCGGCGATCATCCTGCCGGCCGCGCGGAAAGGGCGAAAGTGTTCCACCAGTTTCACATAGGCGCTGAAGGGATCCGATGCCACCAGCAGGGTCTTGCCTTCGGGCACCTCCACCTCCTTGTCAATGATGATGATCGTCGCTGCCGAATGCAGGCTTTTGGCATAATACTTTTCGTAATCGACGAAGGTGATGTCGCCGGGCTGCACTTTGTGGATCTCGTTCAGGCCGCCCGCCTCGGCATCGGTCTTGCCCACCAGCCGGGCGCCGATGAATTCGGCGACCCATTGTACCGGTACTGCAGGGTTCAGTTTCATAAGTTGTCGTTTAAGCGTTCACAAAAATACGGCAAAGGGCAGCGATAATCTTTCCTTGCACAGCCGGCAAAAAAATGCTTTGGCCAACGGCGTAAAACCCTTCCGGTTATCCACAGCACCTATAAAAATGTGCATAAAAATTTTCTTATTTTTTTCTTTTATGTCAAAATTCTTTTTAATATTGTGTAGGGAATTTTTGTCCCTATGCTTACTAACCCATTAAAGCAACAAGAAAGCTCGGTTCACCTGTACCGGGCTTTTTTATTTTCCCTCTTCAAAGCCGCTCCAGCAAGGCGTTTCAGCCGGTCGTATACGATGCCATGATATAGCGTTTACGTCTTTCGTTCTACGGCATGGCCAGGCTTGCGGCCATCGTGTTCCTCTGCACTTAGTTTCATTTTTTCGCTTCGCAGCCATAAAAACATGCAGGGCAAGAAAATTTTTTTTGCGCAGCGCAGCGCATCCTTTTCCGTGCGTCATCCCGTAACGGATTTCCCCGTAAAGTTTTTTTGCCGGGCGGCAGGCGGCGGCCCGGTGTAAAAAACACCGGACCGTGACGCGAAAAGCCTTAGGTTTGTAGACGGTAAACAACAGTCTATGTTAAGATCCATGACCGGGTTCGGGAGGACGGAGGCCGCCTGGGGAGACACGACGCTCAACATCGACATCAGGTCGCTGAACGGAAAGCAGCTGGATATCAACCTCAAGATTCCGCCGTTGCTGAAGCCTTTTGAATTCGAGATACGGAACCTGCTGCAGCAACAATTGATACGGGGTTCTCTGGAAGTCACCGTCGTCTTCGGGCGCCACGGCGCCTTGAAGCCCGTCGTCGTCAATGTCGAACTCGCCAAGCAGTATTACCAGAGCATTGCCGCCTTGGCCAGCGAGCTCTCCCTGCCCCAGCAGGACGTCCTGGGGGCGCTGCTGAAGCTGCCCGAGGTGGTGACAGCCTCCACCGAGACATTGGGCGACGACGACTGGAGCCGTGTGGAGCAAGCGCTGCTGACCGCCGTGGGCGAGGTGGACAAGCATCGCCTGGACGAAGGCGCCGTCCTGGAAAAGGATCTGCAGCTGCGTATCGCCAACATCGAGAGCCTGCAGGCGCGCGTGAGCGCACAGGAGCCCCATCGCAAGGACCGCATCCGTCAGCGCATGGAGGGCTCGCTGCTGGAATGGGTCGGCAGGGAAGGCATCGACAAGAACCGGCTTGAGCAGGAACTTATTTATTATATAGAGAAGCTGGACATCTCCGAAGAGCAGGTGCGCCTCCTCAACCACTGCCGTTACTTCAAAGAAATCCTGGCCGGTGAGGAGAAGGCCAAGGGCAAGAAGCTGAACTTCGTGCTGCAGGAGATCGGCCGCGAGATCAACACCACCGGTTCCAAGGCGAACGATGCGGAGATCCAGCAATGGGTCGTGCAGATGAAGGACGAGCTGGAGAAAGCCAAGGAGCAAATTCTGAATATCCTGTAGCCATGATCCCCTTTCGCATACGTCGTTTTGCCCGCCGGCTGCCGCCGGCCGCGCTGCTTGCGCTGGCCCTGCAGGGCTGCGGCGCAGCAGGCAGCCTGGACGTTTTCGAGAAGAACGTCCCGATCCCGCAGTATGAATGGCATTCGGCATTCCGGCCCGCTGTCGATGTACGCATCGAGGACACGACAGCGCGTTACGACCTGTACGTGACCCTTCGCCACAACAATGCCTATCCCTTCAGCAACATCTGGGTGATCGTGGGCACCGCCTACGAAGGCGAGCGACCCTCCTCGCGCCGTGTGGAGCTTCCCCTCGCCGACCCGCAGGGCCGCTGGCTGGGCAGCCGCATGGACGACATCATCGAGCACCGCATCCCCATACAGCGTCGCGCCCGCTTCGACCGGGCGGGGGTATACCATTTCAGCTTTGGGCAGAACATGCGGCTGGACCCCCTGCCACACATCATGAGCGTGGGCCTCCGCATAGAAAAAATCCCCGGGTCATGAAGGCTCCCCGGCGCGCGGGAGGCACCCGCATGGCGACCTTCTTTTATGTCTTCCTGCTGGTGTATACCGTCACGCAGCTGGTATGGTGGGGCCTGCTGCTCCATGAGCAGAGCCGGCAGATCGCCGCGCTGCAGCGTGAGGTCGCCATCACCCGGACGCAGGGGGAGCTGTCGGCTACCCGGCAGCAGACGCTGGAGCGCATCGACCGTGAGGCCAGGCTGCGCACCTGGCAGTACCTGGGTGAAGGCGGCATCTTCCTGCTGATCGTCATGCTGGCCGCCCTCTATGTCTTCCGGTCCATGCGCAGGCAGATCCGCTTCTCCAGGCAGCAGCACAACTTCATGATGGCCGTCACCCACGAGCTCAAGTCGCCCATCGCCTCGGCCAAGCTGAACCTGGAAACGCTGAAGAAGCATCAGCTGGAGCCCGAACGGCAACGCAAGTTCCTGGACAATACCCTGCGCGAGGTGGAGCGCCTCAACCAGCTCTCCAGCAATATGCTGCTGGCCTCGCAGTTCGAGAGCCGCCAGTATCATCTCGTGCGGGAGCGCACCGACTGCAGCATACTGGTGCGGCAAGCCGTGCAGGACTTCCGGGCACGGCAGCCCGAGCGCCTCGTGGAAGCCGAGCTGGAAGATGACGTCTTTGTGACCGCCGACACGCTGATGCTGCAGATCGCCCTCAGCAACCTCCTGGAGAACGCCGCCAAGTATTCGCCGAAGGACCGTCCTGTGAACGTCACCCTCTCCCGGCGGGAAGGGCAGGCCCGCCTGGCTGTCGCCGACCAGGGTGCCGGCATTCCCGTGGCCGAGCGCAGGAAAATTTTCGGCCGCTTCTACCGCATCGGCAACGAGTATACGCGAAAGGCCAAAGGCACCGGCCTGGGGCTGTTCCTCACCCGGAAGATCGTCGAACAGCACGGGGGCCGCATCAGGGTCCTGGACAACAGCCCCTGCGGATCCGTCTTCGAAATCCTGCTGCCGCTCTCCTAAGTGCAGGGGGCGCGTCACTTCCGAAAATATGTTGTTATTTTACGGTGGTCATACAAGACCCCAGGAAGCACCATGGCACATTCCCCGCAGGCGACCATATTGCTGGTAGAGGATGAGGAGAACCTCCAGGAGGCGCTGAAGCTCAACCTGGAGCTGGAGGGCTATGAGGTCACCACGGCCGACACCGGTCCGGGGGCCCTCAAGGCCGTCAAGGGAGAATATTTCGATCTCATCATCCTGGACATCATGCTGCCGGGCATGGACGGCATTACCGTCTGCGAGAATATCCGCCTGCAGAACAACGACGTGCCCATTCTTTTCCTGAGCGCCCGCAACTCCAGCGCCGACCGCGTGGAGGGCCTCAAGAAAGGGGGCGACGACTACATCACCAAGCCATTTGAGCTGGAGGAACTGCTGCTGCGCGTCGACAAGCTGATCACCAAAAACAAAAAGATCCACCGGAAGGTGGACCTGCCGGATCAGTACCATTTCGGGAACAACATGGTCGATTTCGGATCGCAGGTATGCATAGGCAAGGAGGGGCGGCAATTCACCATCAGCAAGCGCGAGGCGATGTTGCTGAGGCTCCTGATCGAGAACCGCGGCAAGGTGGTCACGCGGGAGCGCATCCTGCAGGTGGTCTGGGGCTACAACGTATACCCCAGCACCCGCACCATAGACAACTTCGTGCTGAACTTCCGCAAATACTTTGAAGAAGACACCCGCAACCCGCAGTATTTTCAGTCGGTGCGGGGGGTGGGCTACCGCTTCACCGGCTGATCCCCGGCTATTCCTCCTCTTCTCCCAGCAGCACATGCACGGGCACCTGCAGGCGGTTGTCCTTCACGAAATTGCACCAGTGGCAGTCAGGTTTGCCGCAGCCGGTATGAAACTCGTGCCGCTGTATGCGCGCCCAGGCGTCGGTGATCTGCCGCGTCACCACTTCGATGTCCCCCGGGGAGATGACCACCTTCTCCGTGCGGTATTCCCCGCCCACCGGTTCCACGAAATCGAACTCGGCGCTGATCGCCTCCCAGTCCTGGCTGCGGTCGTTGTCGAGCAGGATCTTGTAGAACACCGCCTGTCGCCAGTAGTCCCCGCCCAGGGGCTCTTTCTCCGTGGGCGGTTTTAATTTGGCCAGGGCGTAGTCGTAGCGCCCCGTCTTGTAGTCCACGACGTTGACCTGGCGGCCGCTGAACTCCACCTTGTCCAGCTTGCCGTTCAGGGGCACGCCGGCCAGCTCCACGCGGCGGATGCTCATCTCCACCCTCACCACCTTGTTCCAGCGATGCAGGTAATGGTCGTAATAGGGTGGCAGGATCCTTTTGCCGTATTCCATGCGGCGGGTAAACTGTTCCCGGGTAAAGGACTCCCGGTTGCGGCGCATATGCCAGCTGAAGTCGTTGAGCAGCTCTTCCTGTCCCGGGAAGACCCCGTCGGCCTCCTTCATCTTCTCGAAGAGCCGTTGCAGGGCAAAATGTATGGCGCTGCCGAAGCTCATGGCGTCGCTCTTGGCGCCGGGCACCCGGATGAGGTTCTGGTAATAGAACTTCAGGGGACACTGCAGGAAATTGTTGAGGTGGGTGACGCTGAGGGAGTACTTTTTCAGGACCTGCGTGATATGGCGTTCTTCCAGCAGGGCGATGCGCGGCGGGGGGCCGGCGATGAAGGGAAGCGCCAGGTATTCCGTCATGGTCTCCCTGTCGAGGCTTTGCGGCTCGGCTTCGCAGCCTGTACCCGCCAGCAGCTCCCCGATGAAATGCGACTCGGCCTGCTTCTTCCCCGTCTCGTCCATTTCGGCGTAGGAAATGCGCAGGTCGGTCTTCGCCCGCGTCATCGCCACATAGAACAGGCGGCGCGCCTCTTCCTGGGGGTCGGCCTCGAAGGCCCTGGAGACCGGCATCGCAAAATGGAAACGGCCCTGGGATTTGTTCTCGTTCCATGCGGCGGCCAGGCAGCCAATGAGGAAGACATGCCTGTATTCCGAGCCTTTGGAGCCGTGCGCCGTCACCAGCGTCACGCCTTCTTCGGTGCCGCTGATCTTTTCCAGGGGCAGGGTTATCCCTTCCCTGGCCATGAGGTCGATGATGTCCACCAGGCGCTGCAGGGTCAGGTCGGGTTGCTTTTTGGTCTCCTCCTTGATAAAATCGAACAGGGTGGTGACCACCTCCATCAGCCAGGCCTTCTCGGGGGAGCGCATCACCACGGCCAGGACGCCCGCCTCGCGGATCACCGCTTCGAACAGCTGCTGCAGGGTAAGGTTGCGGGACTGCCTGATGAGGTCTTCCAGCACCACGCTGGCTTGTTTCAGGGTATGGGCCCCGTCGTCGCTGAACAGGTCCGGCGCCGGCCGCCCCGGCTGTTCTGCGATGGCGCGGCGTATGGAATAGCGTTCCCTGCGTTCCTTGCGATCGCTGTAGTTCTTCTCGGCGACGGCGACGGCTATGCGTGCGGCCTCGGCCGGCGGCACCCCGAAAAAGTCATAGTGCAGGATTTCGAAGAGGAGGTCGTCCCCGCTGTAGGGAGCCTCCTGCTCCGCAGCCAGGTAGCGCAGCACCTGGATGATGTTGCGCACGAAAGGCAGGGTGAAGAGGTCCACGCTGCGCTTCATCTGCAGGGGGATGCCTTTCTTTTGCAGGTAGACGCTCAGCGTCTCCGCCTGGCGGTGGCTGCGGTAGATCACCGCGATCTCCGTGGGCGGAACCCCTTGGGCCAGCAGGGCAGTGATGGCCTCCGCCACGGCGCATTCTTCCTGCGCCCTGGAGGGATAGCGGATGATCTGCGGCTTGGCGGCGGCTTCCGGTCCTCGGGCAGAGGCGGCCACCAGCGTTTTATCCATAGCGGGGTCGTCGCGGACGATGCGCTCGCGGTTGTGGTCGATGAGCACCTTCGCCATGTCGAGGATGGGCTGGGTGGAGCGGTAGTTGTCCGTCAGCATGATCTTCAGGAGCCTGTCTCCGTAATGGCGGGCGAAGTCGCGGATGTTCTCGACGTTGGCATCCTGGAAGGAAAAGATGGACTGGTCGTCGTCGCCCACCACAAATACGTTGGGGGTGTCCCAGTATGAGATGAGGTGATGCAGCAGCCGGCTCTGGGAGCCGCTGGTGTCCTGGAACTCGTCCACCAGGAAATACTGGTATCGCTCCTGGTAGTCCAGCAGCAGCTGCGGATGCTGTTCGAAGGCGTCGAGCACCCAGAGGATCATATCGTCATAGGTGTAGCGTGCCGCCTCCCGCATCATCTCCTGGTAGCGGGGATACAGGCGCACGCCGCCGCGCAGCTTCTCCATGCGCTCCGTCTCCCTGGCGATCTGCGCCGTCTTGGGATCCCCGGGCTGGAACTCCTTGTATTTCCTCTTGTAAAAAAAGCCTTCCTTGGTGGGCAGTTCTCGCAGGTAGGCGTCGATGCGCTCCTCCAAAAAGTCCGGCGTCCAGGCTTCCTTTTTCATGAGCCGAAAGAGGTTCTTCAGCCGGGCCGTGTCGGCATATACATCGCCCCCGTACCGTTTCAGGGGATTGTCCCCGCCGATGCCGTCGACCAGGGCGCGGAAGAGCTCCACCTCCTCCAGTTCGGAGACGGGCTCCAGGTTGAGCTTGCCAAAATAGCTGATGTTGTCCTGGATGACCTCGTTGCAGAAGGAATGAAACGTATGGATGGCGATGCGGTAGGCATCGGGTCCGATGAAGCGGAACAGGCGGTTGCGCATCTCCACCCGGCCGGTGTCGGTGAAGGTGAGGCAGAGGATGTTGTGGGGGGCCGTGTCCGTCTGCCGCAGGATGTTGCCGATGCGGGCGGCGAGGATCTGGGTCTTGCCCGTGCCCGGCCCGGCGATGACCAGTACCGGGCCCTCGATATGCTCCACCGCCTGCCGCTGCCGCGGGTTTAGGCGCTCCAGCTCCTTGTCGAAGCGCAGGTGGAGTTGTTCTTGCATGGGATTCATCATCATCAAAAGTAGGACGGATATGTAAGTTTATGAAAGAACA
>CBINPH010000102.1:0-9377 GCA_966252445.1 uncultured Chitinophagaceae bacterium
GGACGGATTTCAGTTCGGCGGCGGGTATGTCTTCGGCATAGACCAGGTCGTGCAGAACATTTACCAGTCCCGGACGGCCAACCCCCTGGTGACCTGGGAAAGGGCCAACCAAACCGACATCGGGGTGGACGGCGTCATGCTGAACAACCACCTGTCGTTTACCCTGGATTACTGGCATCAGCTCCGCAGCGGCATCCTCATCCAGCGGAATGCCTCCGTGCCGTTGAGCACAGGGCTGACTTTGCCCAAGGAAAACATCGGCAAAGTGAAGAGCTGGGGATACGACGGATCCCTGTCCTGGAACCAGCGGATCAACGATGACTTTTCTTACCACGTGACACTCAATGGCGGATATTCCACCACGAGCATCGTTTTCTGGGACGAACCGCCGGGCAATCCGGATTACCAGGTGTCCACCGGCCGGAAGATAAGCACGTCCTTGTATTACAACACCCTTGGCGTCTTTCAGACCCAGAAAGACGTGGATGCTTACCCGCACTGGCCGGGTGCCCGGCCGGGCGATCTTATTTTTGAGGACGTCAATGGTGACGGGAAGATCGACGCCAATGACAGGATCCGCGTGAATAAGAACCATACGCCCGACTGGACGGGCGGGCTGTCGCTCGGTGCAGAATGGAAGCAGCTCAGCGCCACGATCTTTTTTCAGGGCTCTGCCGGAGCGGTTCAGTATGTATCCACCGAGTCCGGCGAGATCGGCAATTATTTTTCCTCCTTTGCCCAGAAACGGTGGAGGCCCGATTTCAGCGACCCCAGCGGCAATACGCCGGATCCCAGCGGCGGTATCTATGAGGGCCCCCGCACCTACAACAGGACCGATACGTACTGGTCTCCCCAGGGCAGCAACGCCAACACCTATTTCCTGAGAAGCACGGATTACGTCCGGCTCAAAAGCCTGGAAATCGGCTACAGTGTTCCAGCCCGCTGGCTGGAACACTGGGGCGGCATCGATTTCCTGCGTGTATATGTGAATGGGTATAACCTGGTCACATGGGATAAGTTCAAGCTGATGGACCCGGAGGCGAGCAATGCCGCCGGTGACTATTATCCTCAGACCCGCGTGTACAACATGGGTGTCACCGTAACATTCTAAAATCGCTGTCATGAAAAAATTCCTGATCTATATAGTGGTGCCCGTCTGCCTATGGTGGACGGGGACGGGGTGCAATCACTTGCTGGATGTGAAACCCCTGAATCAGATTACCAATGCTGCCGTTTGGGAGGATGTCTCGCTCATGGAAGCTTATGTCAACAATGTATATGTGGGCATAGGCCTGGGTGAATTCAACTCCACCAGCGGCATGAGCGACCTGGCTGACGAGTCGATCTGGACCAATGGCGCCCAGGCCGTCGTGCAGTCCACCATTACCTCATCCAATCTCGATGTGCTGGGAGGATCCCGTTTCAATTACCTGGTATGGGGCAACCTGTATTCCTATATCCGCCAGTGCAATGTGTTCCTGGAGGAAACGGCGAATTCTACCGTGACGGACCAGGATATGCTCGCCCGGCTGCGCGGCGAGATCTATTTTCTGCGGGGGTATTATTACCACAACCTCATGCGGATGCATGGCGGCGTTCCCCTGATCACCCATGTCTATGGCCTGAGCGACAGCACGGCTATTGCCCGGAACACTTTCGCTGAAACCGTGGATTTCATTGTCCGGGATGCCGATTCGGCGGCGGCGTTGCTGCCCCTGAGCTACGGAGACGATGACCTGGGCCGGGTGACCAAGGGCGCGGCGCTGGCGTTGAAGTCCAGGGTGCTGCTGTATGCGGCCAGCGACCTGTACAACATCAATCCCAGCGGACGGGCGGACCTGGGCTATACCAGTGCGACGCCCGCCGAGCGGCAGGCTCGCTGGAAGGCTGCCCAGGACGCCGCCCAGGCCGTCATGGATCTCGGTATTTACCATCTGTATGGCGCCGATCCCGGTCCCGGTGATTCAGCGGCGGAAAACTATGCGAATCTGTTCCTGAGCAAAAACAACGAGGAAGTGATCATGCTGCGCTACACCAGCGTGGACAACAAAGCGCCCAATGTCGGCATGTGGTTCAGCCCGAACGGGTACAATGGCTGGGGGGAGAACTCCCCCATCCAGCAGATGGTTGATGCCTATGAAATGCGGGACGGATCACATTTCAGCTGGAGCAATCCCGAGCAGGCGGCGCATCCTTATGAAAACCGCGACCCCCGATTTTACGCCTCCATCTTTTACGACGGCGCAACTTGGAAGAAGCGATACCCGGACGCTGAGCCCTATGACCCCCAGGGCATCATCCAGGCCTTTAAGGTGCTGACCCTGCCGGATGGCAGCACGGTGGCCGGTCTGGACACCCGCAACGGGCCGATTCAGAACTGGAACGGCAGCTACAGCAATTACTATCTGCGCAAGTTCGTGGACCCGGAAAACGATCTCATGGCCATCAACCAGGAGATACCCTGGCCTTTCTTCCGCTACGGCGGGATCCTGCTGAACTATGCCGAAGCATCGATCGGTCTCGGTGAAGAGCAGAAAGCCCGGGATGCCTTGAATCAGATCAGGCGCCGGGCAGGCATGCCGGAGTTCGGCGCGGGGGTTACCGGAGACAAGTTGCTGGAGGAATATCGCAACGAGCGTCGCATAGAGCTGGCCTTCGAGGAGCACCGCTTTTTCGATATCCGGCGCTGGATGATCGCCCCGCAGGTGATGAACGACCCGGCCAAAGGCATAGAGATCAGGGTCCAGGCGACAAAAAGCACCGACCGGAGCACCTACCCCGATTATACATATAAGATCATCGATATCCAGCCCCGGCACTGGGATGACAAGATGTATTATCTCCCCATTCCCTTCGAGGAGACCCAGCGGAATCCCAAGCTGGTTCAGAATCCAGGGTTTTAAACACCCTGCCGCATAGGGATGGAGCCGATAACGGCGGGGTTGCTCATGGCAGCCCCGCCGTTCGGTTTTACGGAAGCCTGGCTTGCTATTCCTTGCGCAGGACAATGACCTGGCCTCCGCCTGCCGCCAGATGCGCGGCTATGCTGCCGGCGCGGTTGACAAGTTGCTGCGTTTGGGTGAGGTGGTTGGGGTGCGGGCCGCAGTCTTCTGCGTCGGCATAGATCTCGGCCCTGTAGTGGCCTTCACCCAGAAACTGCAAGGGCAACACCAGTGATCTGCCCTCATGATTGGTTATCGTCCCCACATACCAGGTATCCCCTTTCCGTCGGGCTATGCTGACCCATTGCCCCGGTTCGGCCCCCACGACCCGGGTTTCGTCCCAGACGGTGGGCACCTCCTGCAGGAAGGCAAAGCCGGGCTGGCCGCGGTAAGCATCGGGATAATCGCATACCATCTGCAGATAGCTTTCGAGCACCACATACATGGCCATCATGTGACAGCGTGTCCCCACCACCAGGGGGCGGGTATATTGTGCCCTGTACTGCTCCGGGGGCACGGCCCTGAACCCCCCGAGATGATAGTCGGTGGGGCCGGCCAACAGGCGGGTGAATACCACATGGATGTCGTCATCCGGCGTGATGAGGTTACCCCATTTGTCGTTTTCATAATTGAGGGTCCCTTCCCGGGTGAATTCATTGGGGTAGGTCCTGCTCATGCCCGTAGGCTTGTATGCGCCGTGGAACTGTATATGGAGATGATGCCTGGCGGCGGAGGCCAGGATGCGGTGCTGGATGTTCACCATCTCCTGGTCATCCCTGTCCATAAAATCAACCATCATGCCCTTGACGCCCCATTCCTCGAAGCGGCTGAAGGTTTCTTCCAGGTGGGGGTACAGGGCCGCCCAATGCACCCAGACGCGGATGCCCACGCCCTTCTGCCGGGCGTAGTCGCAGATGCGTGCCATGTCCAGCCCCGGGACGGGGATGGATGGATTTGAATGGGGGCCGGGCTGGTAGCTGACGCCATCATTGACATACCAGGCCGTACCGCCATAACCGATGACGGAATGATAGTCGATATGGTTTTCCGCGCAGAAGTCGATGTAATATTTGTTGGTCATGAAATTGATGCCCGGCGCGAAGGTGGTATCCGGAACAATATCGCCGTTCCACCAATGGAAGTCCGTTTTACCCGGCTTGATCCAGGATACATCCTTAAGCTGGCAGGGTTCGTTAAGATCCGTCAGGAGATTGGATTCCAGCAGATCGCCTGCCCGGTGACTGATCATCATGACCCGCCAGGGCGTATGATGAGGCAGGACAGCTTTCACCTTAAGAGTGTCCTGTCCCGGCAAGGGGGAGAGGCGGCAGCTCAGCTGGTCGTGTTCCCGCATCAGGTACATGCCCGCATAATCCACCAGGGCGGCCTCGGTGATGGCCATATATACGGGGCCGGAAAAGGTCAGCAAGGCGGGCATGTCCATCAGCGTATCCGGCCGGATCTGGCTGAAGGGCTGCCGGCTGTACCGCCCTTCATGGGACGTGGTGTACCCGGGCAGGTACATCGCCAGCATCGTCGGATCCCCCTCGGGCCTGAAGCCCGTATACTCCCTGGTCAACGTATAGGAGGACCAGCCTTCCTGGGCGGGTATCTCGTAACGGAAAGCCACGCCGTCCTTAAATGCGCGTACGCGAAGCAGGATTTGCCGGCCGGCGTCCGTCTTTTGCAGGGGAAGTACCATTTCCCGGTAAGGATCACTGACCACTTTGTTCTTGCCCACCACCAATATGTAGGATTCCAGGCCTTCCCGCCTGCTGACCGTACCGGCACGTACGCCGTTGCCGAAATCGAGGCCATCGGCGAAGCGCAGGCCCAGGGGAGAAGGCTTCAGCAAACGGTGGCCGTCGAAAGACAGCTCGAAGGCCGGCTTCCCCTGGTTTACCAGCAGCCGGAACGCGAGCCGGCCATCCGGGGAGCTCAGGGTGACCGGCTGGTCGTTCGCGTCATATATCGTCGTCAGCAAAAAGGCAACCAGGGTGATCAAACGGTGGAGGGTCATTGACAAAGATTTCTGAGGTGATGAAAAAGCGGATATGAAGGAACGATATTTGGCACAAAAAGCCAAAGGAGGAGAAGGACAGATTTGCCACGATCGGGAGACCGGCTTTTCCTGCGCAATGGCCATGGATAAAAAAAGCCGCCGTAGGGGTGGCATGGGGGAGCCATCCGGATGCTCAGCCATGGCATGGATGCACCAGGGGGTCACTGGCGTGCATTACAGGTAGGCGTCGTAATCCACCGTGATGGCAGGAAGGATTTCTTCCAGTTCCTGGCGGCGGGCAGCGAATTGGGCTGGCAGCTTTAAGGATTGCCCCAGACCATCGCTGTCCTCGTCGATGGTGAACCCGGGCCCGGTGGTGGCGATCTCGAGCAATACGCCCCCGGGCTCCCGGAAATACACCGAGGTAAAATAGGAGCGGTCCATCACGGGTGTCGGGTTGAGCTGATGTTGGGCAAGCCGTTCACGTACCTGGAGCTGGGCGTTTGCATCTGGTGTGGCGAGAGCGATATGATGCACTGTTCCCGCACCTGACAGACCGCGGAGGCTCTCCGGCATGCAGAGCAGATCCACATAGTTTCCCGGGGCATCAGTGGCTGCAAACCGGAAACGATTGCCTTTTTCCGCGATCAGGCGATGGTCGAGTTGTTCGGTCAGCAGGCCTGCCGTCCGTTCGTAGCCCACTTCCCATATCTCCGCGTGATAGAAGCCGCGGATCGCGTGTTCCGGGGGCACCGGTCCGGTGCTGACCGGCGGTCTGCCGTCCCTGTCGTTGAACACCAGTTCAAGCCCCAGACCGTCTTTGTCCTCGAAATACATGGTTACTTCATCGTCGAACCGTTCCTGCGGTGTTTTATGCGGAACACCAAACCTATTCAGCCTGGACATCCAAAAGTCCATGGAGGCCTGCGGGACGGAAAAGGCGGTGGTGTTGAGCATGCCTTTCCCATGCCTGCCGCGTACCAGTCCTTCATAAGGAAAGAAGGTGAGGATGCTGCCCGGCGTGCCCCGGTCGTCACCGTAGTAGAAGTGGTATACTTCCGGGGCATCGAAGTTCACGGTTTTTTTCACCAGCCGCAGTCCGAGAATGCCCGTGTAAAAATCTATATTGTCCTGCGTGCTGCCTGCCAGTGCGGTAATATGGTGAACGCCGGTGATCTGTTGAAGAGACATAGCGCAATGTTTTACCGAAGATAAGGAAGCGCCGGCAATATAGAAAACGCGAACCTTGCATTATACCAGCCTGATGAAAACGCGAAGGGTTTGTCTATTATAGATATCGTGAATACCATATACCATCTTGTCGGAGGGTTAAGCCAGTTGGGCGAATGGCTGCCCCGAATTAACACGGGCATCCGCCCCGTGACCTGAAAAAAGTGGAGCGGTTATCGCGAATAACCTGGCGGTATGTCGTCAAAAATTGAACCTGAAATCAAAAGAACGTCCGGCACCTATCAACTCCTTTTATTTCCGCCGGATGATGCCGGGTTGTTCTGCGATGGGGGGAAGGATTTTTAGAACGGTGTTGTCTATCCCAGTCTTTTTGCAGAGATTTGGCTCCAAACCCCTTCCCATGCTTTCTGCGCGGCCACATGCTTTTCCCTTGGGTAAGCAGTTGTATTTCCATGTCGTTGTTGTTGTACTCCTAACCATGTCACCCCGGTTATCTTCTGCCCAGGCGGGCCACCTGGATAGCCTGAGGACTGTGCTGACGACCCAACAGATGCCGGATAGCCAGCGGATAGCCCTGCTTCTGGAACTGGCCGGGGAATATACTTTTAACAATATCGACTCGGTTAAGGCCATCATACAGGAATGCCTCCTGTTGGCGGATAAGCAAAACAACTACGCCCGAACCGGAGATGCCTATGCGACCCTCGGCACCGGCTATTACCGTAGAGATCAGTATGACAGTGCCCTGCACTATTTCGAGGTAGCAGAATCTTACTATCAAAAGGATTCCTCGGCGGAAAGAGATGCCAATATTGCTGCAAACCGGATGAGCATGGGCACGGCCCTGCTGCAGCAGGGGTACCACCAGACCGCGCTCCATGCCTATTTGGCGGCGATCGCCCCGCTGGAAAAATTGAAGGACTACAATAACCTGGTCACCGCATTCGCGAATATCGGCTTGGTGTACAATGACCTGAAGCAGTTTGACAAGGCATTGATGTATCATGAAAAGGCCCTGGCTTTGTCTGTAACTCCCTCTTCCAATGCTTCCAGGGAAAAGACTGCACAAGTGCAGATGCTTGTGGCTTTTGATCACATAAACCTCCATCAATTTGATCGTGCCGATGCGGCTTTGCAAAAAGCAGATTCCATTATCCGCCTGGAGCCTTCCGATTATCTCTGCGCCATATTTTACAGCATGGAAGGCCGCTACTATGAAGCGCTGAGGAGTTTGCCCAGGGCCGTAGAGGCTTTCGAGGCCGCCCTACACTATGCGGTTAAGAGTGGCCAGCCATTTCAGGAGGCGAATGACCGGCTGCGGCTGGGAAAGATTTATCTGGAACAGGCCGCATACGATAAGGGTGTGGCGAATCTCCTGAAATCCCTGGCGGTAAGCCGGAAGATTGGGGATAAGATCCGCGAGCGAACGGCGCTGGAGTACCTGTCGGATGCTTACGCAAAGACTGGAAACAACGCGGAGGCCGTCAGGTATTACCGGCAGTATTTCCTATTGAGTGACAGCCTGAATGAGGCGGATAACAAGAAGAAGATCAATGAAATTGAGAACCGGTACCAGAACAAACAAAAGGCCGACAGCATCCTGGTCCTGCAAAAAAATGCCCAGCTTCAGCGGTTGGCCTTGCACAAGAAGGAAAGCCAGAACCTGTTTATTATAGAGGCGTCGTTATTGCTGGCCTTGATCGGTCTGCTGGTGTACCGGAACCTGCGGCATAAACACCGGCTGCTCAAGCAATCAGAAGAAATCAACAACCAGCGTATACTTGACCTGGAAAGGGAACGCCAGCTTGTGGCGGCGCAATCATTAATGAAAGGGCAGGAAGAGGAGCGCAGCAGGCTGGCGAAAGATCTGCATGACGGGGTGGGCGGCTTGTTATCGGGCGTCAAGCTTAGCCTGGCTACCATGCGCGGGAATATGTATCTGTCCGAGGAAAATGCCGGTGCAATCGGAGCCATCATCAACCAGCTGGATGGCTCGATCAGCGAGCTGAGGAGGGTGTCCCACAATATGATGCCTGAGGCCTTGATCACCTATGGACTGACTGAAGCCCTGGAAAATTACTGCGAGAATATCAATCAGTCGGGCCAGGCAAGGATTCGTTTGCAAATCTACGGAATGGAGCAGCGCATGGACCAGGATACGGAAATTATCCTGTACCGCATAGTCCAGGAACTGCTGAACAATATTATTAAACATGCTGCAGCCAGCCAGGTGCTGATACAGCTGGTCCGGGAAGGGGAGCGGTTCAGCCTGACGGCTGAAGACGACGGGAGGGGCTTTGATATGCATGCCGAAGGCTTCCGGCGGGGAGCGGGCCTGCAGAATATACAGGCCCGCGTGGCCTATCTGAACGGGACCGTGGATATCCGCACGGCACCTGGCGAAGGAACCTCCGTTGCTATTGAAGGGCTAGTCCGTTAGGGCTGAGGATCCCCGGTGGCCGCAGCGGGTCTCGGTATGCGATGACAAGGATATTTATTCTTTCCCCTTTGGTTTTGTATTTTGGAATATGTATATTAGGTCGCCTAAAGCCTTTAGGCGATGGGCTGATGATCTCCAAGAAAGATACGCCCGGTGTGCGGATGACTATGCGGCCTTGCTGCACCGGCGGGTGAAGTTCCAGGATGCGGTGTCCTTCGAGCGGCAAGCCGTCCGATATACCTATGGACGATGGAGGAGCCTGGACGAGACCTATACAGGATATCTTATAGGATAGCTCATCGACACGAAAGATTACGCCGCTGCGCAAAAGCAGCTGGAAGATTTCATGGTGCGGGGGATGCCTCGGACAAGCTGGATGCCTATGCTAAGACAGTATATACGGCACTCAACCAATCGGAGGCCGGATACGCCGACTACCGGAGAGCCTGGTAAATGCAGGCCGAAGCGCACTTGGAGACGAAGCTGGTCTATGAAATGCTGGATGATCCGGCCATAGATTTTACGTTGAGTGACCTGGATGGTCAGCAGGTAACGCTGGGGCTGCCTGTAAAGGCAAGGTGGTGGTGCTGGATTTCTGGGGGTTGTGGTGTGGCCGATGCCGGACCGCTCTGCGGGGCATGCAGCAGTGGGTTCATCAATTTGCGGGGGACAGCAATGTCGTTTTCTTTTTCATAGACGGTCATGAGGGGATGCCTCCAGACGAAGTGCACCAGAAACTATCCGCTTTTATGTCGGAAAATCAATATTCCTTCCGGGTGCTGATGGACCGGATGGGGGCTCG
>CBINPH010000103.1:0-9331 GCA_966252445.1 uncultured Chitinophagaceae bacterium
GGCGGCTGGGGCGGCAAAGCGCAGATGACCCTGTTGCTGCAGGGACTGAACAGGACCCTGCCGAAAGACATCATTTTTTCCCTGCTCAACCCGGCGCAGGGGCTGGAAATACAGCCCCCTGTCTTCAAGGAGATTGCGCAGGACAGGAAGGTGTGGGCCATTCCCTGGCTGGAAGGCGACCAGTCCCTCTGGCACTTGCAGCCCCGGGTAAACATCATCAGGACCTCGGTGAAGCAGGCCGCGGCCGACGGCCTGGACGGCGTGGTCGCCATTCACTGGCGTACCGCCGAGGCCGGGACGAACTTTGATGCCTACACTCATTTTGCCACCCACCCTGCCGACGACATGAGCAGTGAAGCGTTTTATGCGTCCTACTGCGCCGCGCACTATGGTCAGGCGTCGACCGCGGTCCTGGCGTCCCTGCTCGCCCAAGCCGACAGCTCCGGCATACTCAGCACCCTGAAATCCGACGTCTACTTCGCCTACGACCCTTCCTGGGGGCGCATGTCGGAGGCCCAAACAGCTGCTTGCCAGGCCATTTTGGACGAGATCAAACGCTGTGAAGCGGAGGAAAGGGATGGTGCGAAGAAGGCCAACTTGCAGTGGCTGGGCGCCAATTATGCCTTTGCCCTCCTGCTGGACCGGGTGGGCCGCGCCATGGCTCCGGCCTGGCAGCTCCGGGAGGCCGTATACGCGGGGACCATGGACCTCGCAGCGGCCCGACGGCAGTTTCCTGCGGCCAGGGCCGCCCTGCGGGCTGCGCCCATGCAACAGCTGTTTACCGTCTTCGCAGACAAGGTCCGCTCCCGGGGAGAGCTGGGAGAGCTGTCCTCCCTGAACCAACGGGTCTGGGGGGAATATCAGCTGCTGGACAGTTTCCTGAAGCCCTGAACTTTTTGCCCTGGCGAAGCATCGCCGGAATAACGATAACCCAATGCAGCCATCATGATCATATCCACGACAAGTACGGATGCCGCCATCCCGACGCCCGACACGGCACCGGGGCCCAGCAGAAAATTCATCGTGCTGGTCAGCTTTGTGGCTGCCCTGGGCGGGCTGCTTTTCGGCTATGACACGGCGATCATCTCGGGGACCATCCCCTTCATCAAAGCCTATTTCAACCTGAACGAATATACGCTGGGATGGGCGGTGAGCTCCATCCTCATCGGCTGCGCCATCGGCGCGGCGCTCGCGGGGACCCTGGCGGAAAAATGCGGACGCCGCCTGGTGCTGATCCTTTGTGCCCTGTTGTTTGCTGCTTCCGGCATTGGTGCGGGAACGGCGGGGTCGCTGGTCAGCTTCATCCTGTTCCGGCTGCTGGGCGGGCTGGGCGTGGGCGCCGCAGCAATGGTCTCGCCCATGTACATTGCCGAAATGGCGCCTCCCGCGTGGCGGGGACGACTCGTGGCCTTTTACCAGCTGGCCATCGTCAGCGGGATCCTGTTGGCTTATTTTGCCAACTATGCCCTCGAGGGAACCGGGGAGCACAACTGGCGCTGGATGTTCGGCTCCCAGGTGGCCCCGGCGGCCCTGTTCCTCGGCATGCTGATGATGGTCCCGGAAACGCCGCGCTGGCTGGCCAGCAAAGGCCGGGGCGACCAGGCCCGGCGTGTGTTGCAAAAGATCGCGGGCAGCCGGGTGGAGCCGGCGCTGGCAGAGATCGAAGGCAGCTTCCAGCAAAAAAGGGCGTCGGCCCTCTCCGACCTGTTTTCTTCCCGGCACCTGCCCCTGATCTGGATGGGGATCCTGATCGCCGTCTTTCAGCAGATCACCGGCATCAATTCGGTGATCTATTATGCGCCGGTGATCCTGCGGGAAACCGGGCTGTCGGTCTCGGGCTCACTTTTCCAGACCATAGGCATAGGGGTCATCAACATCCTGGCCACGCTGCTGGCCATAGGCACGGTCGACAAAGTTGGCCGCAAGCCCCTGCTGCTGACCGGCAGCGTGCTGATGTGCATCTCCCTGTTCGGCCTGGGCCTTTGTTTTCACTACCAGTATTTCAGTCACTACGTCGTGATGATCGCCCTGCTGCTCTATGTAGCGTCCTTCAGTGCCACCTGGGGCGCAGTAGCCTGGGTCTACCTCTCCGAAATATTTCCCAACCGCATCCGGGCGCTGGCGATGAGCGTGGCCACCCTGGCCCTGTGGATCGGCGATTTCGTCGTCACCTATACCTTTCCCATCATGACCACCGCATTCGGTACGGCCGTCACCTTTTTCACCTACGGCACCGTCTGCATCATCGTCATTGCCTTTGTCGTCATCAGGGTGCCTGAGACCAAGGGGCATTCCCTGGAAGAAATCGAAAAACTATTGATCACTACTTAACATATATCAGGATGACAACGCAACACGCCTATGTGAAAGCCGGTGAGATCACGCCGGAAAATGTACAGTATTACAGGGACTTTGGGTTTCTTATCGCCCCGGACCTGCTGTCTGCGGGCGAAATTGACGAGCTGAAAAGGGAAACGGCACGGATATTCCGGGGAGAGCGCGGGCGTATAGAGGGGCTGGTGGATGTCCCCGAAAACGAGGCCGACGAGACGGTGCTGAAAAAATATGTCGCCATTCATTTCCCGCACAAAATTTCCCCGCTGATCAGGGAATACCTGTCCCATCAGCGCATCGTCGACGTCCTCACCCGGATCGTCAGTCCCAATGTCAAATGCATGCAGTCCATGCTGTTTGTCAAAGCCCCCGGCAAGGCCGGACAGGCCTGGCACCAGGATGAATATTATATTCCTACGCGCGACCGTTCCCTCGTCGGCGCCTGGATCGCTATCGACGATGCCACCGTGGACAACGGCTGCCTGTGGATCGTCCCGGGATCCCACAAAGCGGGGTATATCCGCAGGAGAGTGGCCAACGACAACAAGGATTACGCCGATGTGGACACCATCGACGTCTCCGATTATGACGAGGGGGACCGGATCCCTGTGGCGGTCAACCGCGGATCAGTGGTCTTTTTCAACGGCTATACGCTGCACAGCTCGCTGAAGAACAGAACGCCCGACCATTTTCGCATGGCCCTGGTCAACCATTACATGAGTGCAGAGTCCATGCTCCCCTGGGACCAGGACGGGAAACTGCCGCCCACGGAAGACTTGCGCGACATCGTGATGGTGGCCGGGGAGGATCCTTATGCCTATAAAGGTACAGTGGATGTCAACAAACCGTATCTTCGGCCTGAGGTATTGAAGATAAAGACCGGCTAACCCGGGTAGCCTCCCCGCTTCCCACAAAAGCACCCTCATGCGTTTTGGCATAAACACCTTCCTGTTCACCTCCCCGTTCACGACGGCGCACAGCTCCCTGTTTCCCCGTTTCAGGGAATGGGGCTTTGATTCGGTGGAGATCGCCGTGGAAGAGGCCGCCCATATCGATGCGGCCGCCGTCCGCAGGGCCCTGGATGAACATGGCCTGGTGTGCGGCTCGATCTGCGCTGCCATGGGCCCGGGACGCGACCTGCGGGGCAGCCGGGAGGAACAGAACGCCGCGCTGGACTATATACAAAGCGTGCTCGACCTGATGCCGGCGCTGGGCTGCCCCGTCCTGGCGGGACCCCTGTACTCGACGGTAGGCCGGGCCGGGCCCGTGGCGGAACAGGCCTACCGACAGCAGTGGGACACCGTCGTTGCTCACCTGGCCACACTGGCCGCCTACGCAGGGGACAGGCAGCTGACCCTGGCCATCGAGCCGCTCAACCGCTACGAGACCGACTTCATCAATACCTGCGCCCAGGGGATGCAGATGATCAGGGACGTCGGCCATCCGGCGCTGAAACTGCACCTGGATACCTATCACATGAATATTGAAGAAAAGGATCCGGCGAAGGCCATCATGGAGGCGGGGGCCGCCCTGGGGCACTTCCATGCCTGTGGCAGCGACCGGGGAACACCGGGTGGCGACCAGACCAATTGGAGCAAGATCATATCCGCCCTCCGGCAGATCAACTATGCGGGGGACGTGGTGATCGAATCTTTTACGCCCGAGGTCGAGATCATCGCCAAGGCCGCTTCCATATGGCGGCAGATCGAACCGTCCAGGGAAGACATCGCGGTCAGGGGACTGGCTTTCCTGCGAGCGGGTTTTGATTTGCAGAAAAAATAAGCCATCTTGGCTGTCCTAAACAGCCTCCTTTACAGAAATTTTAGCCGCTTATGAACCGCAGCTTTGCCTTCCTGTGCACAGGGGTGGCCCTGGCCGCTTTCCTGTCCGCATGCGATTCCCGGGTCGACAAAGGCACAGCGCCTGACGAGCATCATTTCCGGAAAGTGGTCCTGGCCGAAGGACTTCCCCAGCCGGTCATGATCGACCTGGACGCCCGCAACCGCATTTACGTGGCTGAAAGCGTGGGCAACCTGATGATCTTTGACCAGCAAAAAAACCAGTTCACGAAAGCGGGATTCCTGCCCACCTATGACGGCAATGAATTCGGGCTGATCGGCATGAAGCTGGACCCGCATTTTGACGACAACGGGTTCATCTACCTGCATTATTTCCGGAAAGACACGGTGCGGATGGAATGCATATCCCGGTTCACCATGAAGGACGATTCCCTGGTCCTCGCCTCGGAGAAGAACTATTTGCAGATAAGGCATGACAACACCTGCTGCCATACCGGGGGAGGGATGACCTTCGACGCGCAGGGCAATTTATACATCGCTACGGGGGACAACACGGATGCCTTCTTCACCCATTACGCCCTGACCGACGACGAGCCGGGGCACCTCTTCGACGATGCGCTGCGGTCGGCGGGCAATACCAATGACTATCGCGGAAAGATCCTGCGCATCCATCCCGAGCCGGACGGCAGCTATACCATCCCCAAAGGGAACCTCTTTCCCCCGGGCACCGACAGCACCAAGCCTGAAATCTACATCATGGGTGTCCGCAATCCTTTCCGCATTTACGTGGATCAGCAAACAGGCTATCTGTATTGGGGGGAAGTGGGGCCGGACGGCGCCAAGGACAGCTCCCGCGGTCCCCGGGGCTATGACGAGTTCAACCAGGCCCGTAAGGCCGGCAACTTCGGATGGCCGCTGTTCATCGGGCGCAACTTCGCCTATAACCATGTATATTTTGGCGACCATGAGCGCATAGGCGAAAAGTTCGACACCGCGCACCCGGTCAATTTCTCGCGCAACAACACCGGCCTGACCAGGCTGCCGCCGGCGCATCCGGCCTTCATGTGGTATCCCTACGACTCCTCTAAGGAATTCCCCTCTTTCGGCTCCGGAGGCAGGGTGGCCATCGGAGGGCCTGTCTACCATTACGACGAGCAACTGGACTCCAAGGTCAAATTCCCCAAATATTTCGACGGATGCTGGTTCATTGCCGAGTGGATGCGCAACTGGATCAAGGCGGCCCACCTGGATGCCGACGGCCTGCTGAGCTACCTGGACGATTTCATGCCCGGCACCGTGTTTAAGAAACCCATGTGCATGCAGTTCGGCCGCGATGGCGCCCTGTATCTCCTCGAATACGGCTCCAGCTGGGGCGCCAATCCAGATACGAAGCTGGTCAGGATCGAATACATACCCGACAACCTTCCGCCCGTGGCCCGTATCCATGTGGACAGGACCTATGGCAAAGCGCCGCTGACGGTACATTTTTCCGCAGAAGGATCCCTGGACTATGACCATGACTCCCTGCAGTACATCTGGACAGGCGCCCGGGGCGATACCCTGGCGCGGGGCATGCAGGCGGCCATCACCTTTGACCAGCCGGGCAAATACCCGGTGCAGCTGGCCGTGCAGGATCCCCATGGAGGCAGCAGCCGCCTGGATACCACCATATGGGTAGGCAATGACCTGCCCGCGGTCGCTTTGCAAATGCCGAATCATTCCTTTTACTGGGACAGCATCCGATATGCGGTGGAGGTGAAAGACGCAGAAGACGGAACCCTGCAGCAAGGCATTGCCGCGGCCGATGTTCAGGTCACCCTGCAGCAGCTGCCCCCGGGAAGCAGCTACGAGGGGCATGGGGTGCATATGTCCTCCAGGGGAGAGCGGCTGGTGGCAGAGAACGACTGCAAGGCCTGTCATCAGCTGGACCGCCAGTCGGTGGGCCCCAGCTTCATGCAGGTCGCGGAGAAGTACCACGGCGATGCGCAGGCCATCCCGCGCCTCGCTGAAAAGATCCTGCACGGGGGATCCGGCGTGTGGGGTGAGGCCAGCATGAGCCCGCACCCGCAGCTGACCATGGCCCAAACCACGGAGATCGTCCGGTATATATACTCCCTGGGCGAAAAGCGAGGCACCCCGAAAACCCTGCCCCTGCAGGGGGTGATCAAGGCGGACGGTGTAAAAGACCCCACCGAAGCGCAGGGGTATTACGTGCTCCAGGCGGCGTATACGGACAAGGGCGGAAACCAGATCGGTCCGCTGACCGGTTACGGCACGGCGATCCTGCGCAGCCCCACCATTGGTGCCGTTGAGTTTGACCAGATCTACGACGCCCAGGTAAACGGCGGCAGCCTCAACGGCATCAACAATTCCCATGGCATGATCCGCCAGCTGGACCTCAGCGCGATCCGGACCATAAGGCTCTCTGCCCGGGGCGGGCAAGGCGCATCCATCGAGGTGCGGCTGGATTCGGCCACAGGCTTCCTAGCCGGCAGCGCCACCTTTGACGCCAGCAATGACTGGCAGCTGATGGATGTACCCATCAGCCCGGTCAGCGGGATGCACGATGTGTATTTCGTCTTCCGGAACCGGCAGCGCTTCCAGGGGATTTCCCTGCGCTGGGTGAGGTTTCTATCGCCTACGGCAGCTCCAGGCGACAGGGACCTGGCCCGGAGGCGTGCGCAGTAAGCCGGGCAAGCGCCAGGGCGGCCTGCAGTCCGCCTGGCGCGGGAGGGTGAAAAAATAACAGGGAGCATATTATCTTCGTTCGTCGCGACGAAGGACGCCGGACCGGCTCGCTACGTCGATGCCGACATGGCCAAAAACCGACCCTATGACAAAAAAAGCATTACTGACGATGAGCTGCTGCGGCATGCTTGCCCTGGGCGCCTGCGCACAGGGAACACCGGGGGGCGCTGCCCTGGGGCCCATCAAGTTTACAAAGCGGGTATTGGCCATGGAAAGCTTCGAATCCGTCGGGGTCATGGATGTCAACGGAGACGGCAAGCCTGACATCGTCTCGGGCTTTTTCTGGTACCAGGGGCCCGATTTCACAGTCAGGCATTTTATCGCGCCGGAAAAGCGCTTCGACGAGTACTGGGACGACTTCGCCACCATCCCCCTGGATGTCAACGGCGACGGGCGCATCGACTATGTGACGGGAAGCTGGTTCAGCAACAACATCCGCTGGTATGAGAACCCCGGAAACAACAAGGCCTGGAAGGAACACATCATCGACACCACAGGAAACGTCGAATGCGCCGAAGGATGGGATGTGGACGGCGACGGGACCCCGGAAATCGTACCGAACAACCCGGGATTCCCCTTAAAATATTACCGGCTGGAAAAAAACGCCCAGGGAAAGGGTATGGGGAGATTTACCAAGGTGGTGGTGGCTCCCACGCAAGGTCACGGCCTCGGTTTCGGGGACATCAACGGCGACGGTCGCGGTGATTTCGTGGTCAGCCAGGGCTGGCTGGAAGCCCCGAAGGATCCCGGCCAGGGATCCTGGGTCCTCCACAGGGAATTCGACCTGGGTACCACCAGCGTGCCGGTCCTGGTGGAGGATGTGAACGGGGACGGCAAAAACGACCTGATCGCCGGGCAGGGCCATGGTTACGGGCTGGACTGGTACGAGCAGACCGGCACGCCGGGAAAAAGAACCTGGATCAAGCATCCCATAGACCCCTACAACTCCCAGTTCCACACCATGAAATGGGTGGACCTGGACGGAGACGGGAAAAAAGAACTGATTACCGGGAAACGCTACAAGGCCCACGACACCGATCCGGGTGTCAATGACCCCTATGGGATCTATGATTACCGTTGGAACGGGGAGTCCTTCAGCACGCAGATCATCAGCTATGGTCCTTTCGGCAGTGGCAAGGGGACCGGGCTGTATTTTGCCATTGCCGATCTCCGGGGCACGGGCCGGCCCGATATTGTCGTGGCCGGCAAAGACGGCCTCTGCATCTTTTACAATGACGGCCCGGCGGCAGCGCCTGCTGCCGAATGAGCTACCCTTAACCTGCTGAGCATGGAGCTGCTTTTTTTTTGCCCCCGATGGGGAAGTGAACACGTTGATTGGAACGTTTTTCTGCCCTCGGTCAAAGCCGCGGGGTACGATGGGGTGGAAGTAGGCATCCCCGCCGCGCTGGGTGCCGGGGAAGCGGAGCGCCTTGGCGAGCTCCTCGCGCAGCATGAGTTGCTCTGCATCCTGCAGCACTACGACACCTATACCGGGGATTTTGCGGCGCATAAAGAGCAGTATGCCGCCTGGCTGGAGCAGGTCAGAAGGGTCAAGGCCTTTCGCATCAATTCCCAGACGGGGAAAGACTTTTTCAGTATCGAGCAAAACCGGCAGCTGGTCGCCCTGGCGGACGAGTTTTCCGCGCAATGCAATATCCCGGTCCTGCATGAGACCCACCGCAACAAATTCAGCTTCGCCGCCCATGTGACCCATGCCTACCTGCAGGCCATCCCCTCCCTGCAGCTGACCCTGGATATTTCCCACTGGGTCAACGTCGCCGAGTCGTACCTGGAGGATCAGCCGGAAGCCGTGGCGCTGGCTATCGACCGGACGGTGCATCTCCATGCCCGGGTAGGGTACCCCGAAGGTCCGCAGGTCCCTGATCCCCGGACGCCGGAATGGCGGGAAGCGCTGGACCGGCACCTGGCCTGGTGGGACCGCCTGGCCGCCCGCAAACGGGCGGCCGGCGAGGTGATGACCATCACCCCGGAATTCGGCCCCCCACCTTACCTGGTTACCCTGCCGGCGACGGGGGAACCGATCGCCAGCCAATGGGACATCAACCTGTTCATGATGGCTCTGCTGAAGGCCCGTTACCAGGGAAGCTGAGCCGGGCGGCGGGGACACGGCGCTTTCCCGTAAATTTGCCCCATGCCATTTCAACTGCAAGCGTCGTACGCCCCGGCCGGGGACCAGCCAGAGGCCATCCGCCAACTGAGCGAGGGGATCCTCCAGGGCGAGAAAAGCCAGACCCTGCTGGGCGTCACCGGCTCAGGCAAGACCTTCACCATCGCCAACGTCATCCAGCAGGTGCAGAAACCCACGCTGGTCATCACGCACAACAAGACCCTCGTGGCGCAGCTGTACGGGGAATTCCGACAGTTTTTCCCCGACAACGCGATTGAATACTTCGTATCCTACTCCGACTATTACCAGCCCGAGGCCTATC
>CBINPH010000104.1:0-9255 GCA_966252445.1 uncultured Chitinophagaceae bacterium
TAAAGTACACGCGGTGGAGAAGTTCAAGTTCGATAAGCGGTTATGCAAGAAGTTCGCCCATTATTGTAGCCTGACGGCTTCACCTGTGCTTATTTCGGACAAATAGGGGCCATGGCAACAGGTGCAAAGATGACCTCATCAGAGCACAAAGGGTATGAGGGCCTTTGTGCCATCTTTGTAGGCATCGTATTGTTCGCCGAAGGTGGCCGCCAATATCTTTTCTTCTTTTTTAAGCTTGAGCCAGAAGGACACGAAAATAACGGCGACAGCCACAATCCCCCGGTAATCCCCGACGATGAGGGCATTCCCCGTAAACAACAGCAGCAGCCCGCTGTATATGGGATGCCTCACCCATCGATATACCCCACCCTGTATCAACGCATGATGTTCTTTTTCCTGCACGGACACACTCCAGTTGCTGCCCAGCGAATATCTTGCCCAGCACGCGATCACGGCGCCGGCTATACTGAGCGCCAGGCCGATCAGGCCGACCAAATCATGGTGGGGGACGAACTTTTCCCTCAGCCAGCTGTGGCCATACCAGTCGCCGTTTCCCAACAGCAGGGCGGCGACGATGAGCGGAAGCCAGTACTGCACAAACCGTTTGACAAATCCTTCCTGCTTCAGGGGCTTTTTGGCGGAAATGCTGGACACTATCCAATAGGCAGCGACGATGATCCAGGTAATCTTTAGTGCGGTCTTGATGTATTCACTCATGAGATAGGCTTAGGGTGCTCATTTCATGGGAAGCAGGTCCTACCAGGCGGGCATGGCGGTTTCCCCGAGATTCATAGATAGCGAAAAAAAGGGCAGTGTGCCCTCCACTCAACGAATATAGCACAATTGCGCCACATGCCGGCCCGCGGGAAGAAATCAGTGTGCCCTGCGTCCATGCATACACTCAAAAATCCGGCTTATATCGGAAAAATCGGGCCGTTCACGAAACCAGCGCCCGGGCCTCGCAGGCTTTGCAGAACTTTATTCCCCATTATTTTACCAGCCGCTCCGGCGATGGCTAACGGAGGCGGCGGTCAACATCCTGCCCAATGCGTCGACGACACCCATCCGCGCTGCTGCGTTTCCTATTTCTGCTTTTTCTGCTGCCCTGCATGGCTGCCTACCTGCTGGCCGCCCTGAACCCGTATATGTCTGCCGGCGGCTGGTGGCTGACCGACCTCATGGGGCTGTGCTTCCCCTGGCTTTTCGGCGGCCTGCTGCTGCTGGCGCTGGCCGGGCTCTTCATCCACCGCAGGTGGTCGCTGGCGGCCGTCGTGGTCCTGCTGGCGGGGACGCGTTCCATCCTCGGCACCTTCGCCTTTCATTTTTCCGCGAAGGACGACGCCAAAAGCTACGATGCCGTGATCACCGTGATGACCTACAACGTGCATGAGTTCAAGCCGGTGATCGGGGGATGGGACCAGGGCATGCAGCGCTTCTGGAAAAACATCCTGCCGGAGAACCCCGACATCCTCTGCCTGCAGGAGCTGAACAACTCGGAAAAGAAGAATTACATGGCCGAGGCCTGCCTGGAGAAAACAGGCCAGGCCCTGAGCATGCCTTTCGGGTATTTCAGCAGGGATTATTACTTCTACGACTCCCTGGTAGCCCAGGGCTCGGTGATCTATACCCGCTTCCCGGTGATCGACAGCGGGCGGGTGCCGCTGGGGCCGGCACCCCCCTGCCCCAGCATGATCTATGCCGATGTGGTGGCGGGAGGCGATACGCTGCGGGTGATGACCACCCACCTGGAGTCCTTCCGCTTCGGGGCGGCGGATTACCAGGACCTGCACCAGGTCAAGACCCTGGGCGGAACAGCCGTCCCGTCTGCACAGCGCGTGGTCAGCCGGCTGCGGGAGGTGTTCCAGCGCCAGCACCAGCAGGCCGACCGCCTGGCCGCCTGTGTGCGCAACAGCACATACCCGGTGATCCTCTGCGGGGACCTCAATGCGGTGCCCAACGGATACACGTACCGCCGCACGCGCGGCGGCCTGCAGGATGCCTTTTTGAAGAAGGGATGGGGGCTGGGCACCACCTTCAGCCGCCTCTCCTCCACCCTGCGCATCGACTATATCTTCGCGGATCCCGCCTTCCGGGTAGCGGCATACCGTGTCAAGCGGCAGCTGCTGTCCGATCATTATGCCGTCGTCGCGCGCATCATATTGCCCTGACCGCAGGAGGCGTCAGTTCCCGAGCAGCTCCTGGAAGCGCGGGCCCAGGTCCGCAGGGGAAAGCGGTGCGGCCGGATGATCCGGCAGCGGAGCCAGCGTAAGGGACATCCACAGCACATCATACCAGCGGCCCTGCTTGTAGCCCACATGGCGGTATACGCCCAGCGGGCGGAAGCCCATGGCCTGATGAAAGGCCTCGCTCTTCTCGTTGGGCAGGGTGATGCCCGCATAGGCATTCACCATGCCCTGGGCCTGCAGCAGGGCCAGCAGGGGGCGGTACAGGGCGCGGCCCAGGCCGCGGCGATGGGCGTCCTGCCGTATGTAGATGGACGTTTCTACCGACCAGCGATACGCATCGCGCTGCCGGTGCGGACCGGCATAGGCATAGCCCGCCGGCTGGCCGTCGAGCTCCGCCACCAGCCAGGGATAAGCTTCCGTGACCTGGCGCACATGCTCCGCAAAATGTGCTTCCTCCGGCACCGTGTATGCGAAGGAGACCGGGGTATGGCGCACATAAGGCGCATAGATGTCCAGCAGGGCGCGGATCTCCTCCGCGTCATGCCGCACGGGGCGTATGATCAGGGCGCTTTCCATAGCGGTGGGAATGGACATTACGAACGAAACCCCGCCTTGCGGCAGGGTCGTTCACACCAAAACAAGGGTTGATTAGCGCAAGAGCAGTAGTTCTCTGTATTTGGGCAACACCCAGTATTCATCGTCCACCAGGAATTCCAGCTTGTCGGAATGATAGCGGATGATATCGAAATAGGGGCGGATCTTTTCGCAGTACGCGATAGCCCGCTCCCGGGTATCCTGGATCTTGTTGGCCACCTTGCGGGCTTCGATCATCGCCTCCACGTTCTCGCTGATGACGTTGACATGCTCGGAAATTTTCTGGAGGATGGCCTTCTGCGCCTTCCAGCTCTTCTCGTTCATGCCGATCTCCTTCAGGCCGCGGATGTTGGCGATGAGGTCGTTCTGGTACTTGAGCGCTACGGGGAGGATATGGTTGGTGCAGAGGTCGCCGATGATGCGGGCTTCGATCTGCACTTTCTTGATATAATCCTCCTGCAGGATCTCATACCGGGCATGCAGTTCCTTCTCGGTATAGATACCCATGTCACGGAAGAGCTTGACCCCTTTCTCGGTGATCAGCATATCCAGGGCGTGGGGGGTGGTCTTGATGTTGGGCAGCCCCCGCTTCTCGGCTTCCTTGGTCCATTCGTCGCTGTAGCCGTCGCCCTCGAAAAGGACTTTCTTGGACTGCACGATATACTGCTGCAGGATCTGGAGAATGGCGATCTCCTTTTTCTCTCCTTTCTCGATCAGCTCGTCGACTTCCTTCTTGAATTGGGTCAGCGTGTGCGCGACAATGGCGTTCAGGGTGGTCATCGCGCTGGCGCAGTTGGCGGAGGAGCCCACGGCGCGGAACTCGAATTTGTTGCCGGTAAAGGCGAAGGGCGAGGTGCGGTTGCGGTCGGTGTTGTCGAGCAGCACCTCGGGGATGTGGCGATGCAGGTCCAGCTTGAGGATGGCCTCGTCCTGCTCGTCGAACTTGTTGTCCACGCGGGACTCGATCTGGTGCAGCACCTCGGTCAGGTAGCGGCCGATGAACACCGAGATGATGGCGGGCGGCGCTTCGTTGGCGCCCAGGCGGAAGTCGTTGCCGGCGGAGGCAATGGCCGCGCGCAGGAGTTCCGCATAGTCGTTCACCGCCTTGATGGTGTTGATGAAGAAGGTGAGGAACATGAGGTTGGTCTTCGGCGTCTTGCCGGGAGCCAGCAGGTTCACCCCGGTATCGGTGGACATGCTCCAGTTGTTGTGCTTGCCCGAACCGTTGATGCCGGCAAAGGGTTTCTCATGCAGCAGCACTTTCAGCTTGTGGCGCTTGGCGGTCTTGTTCATCACGTCCATCAGCAGGGAGTTGTGGTCCACCGCGATGTTGACATCTTCGAACACGGGCGCGCATTCATATTGGGAGGGAGCCACCTCGTTGTGGCGGGTGCGCAGGGGAATGCCCAGCTTGTAGCATTCTTCCTCCAGGTCGCGCATATAGGCATAGGCCCGCTCGGGTATGGAACCAAAATAATGGTCTTCCAGCTGCTGCCCCTTGGCCGGGGGGTGGCCCACCACGGTGCGTCCGCTCATCACCAGGTCGGGACGGGCGTTGGCCAGGCCAGCGTCCACCAGGAAGTATTCCTGCTCCCAACCCAGGGTGGCGGTCACCTTGGTCACGTTTTTATCAAAGTAGTTGCATACATCCACGGCGGCCTTGTCCAGGGCGGCCAGGGCCTTCAGCAGCGGCGCCTTGTAGTCCAGGGATTCCCCGGTGTAGGAGACGAAGATCGTAGGGATGCAGAGGGTCTTTCCGTAGCCCATATCGATGATAAAGGCCGGGGAAGAGGGATCCCAGGCGGTATAGCCGCGGGCCTCGAAGGTGGCGCGCAGGCCTCCCGAGGGGAAGCTGGAGGCGTCAGGCTCCTGCTGCACCAGGGAGTTGCCGTCGAAGTTTTCCACAGGCGTGCCGTCCCCGGTGATATTGAAAAAGGAATCATGCTTTTCCGCCGTGGTGCCCGTCAGGGGCTGGAACCAGTGGGTGTAGTGGCTGACGCCCTTGTCCATGGCCCAGTTCTTCATGCCCGCCGCGATCTGGTCGGCCATTTTGCGGTCCAGTTTCGAACCGGAACGGATGGATACCATCAGGCTCTTGTAGGCCTCGTCGCTCAGGTAGTCGCGCATGACGCGGCCCGTGAAGACATGGCTGGCGAAATAGCTGGTGATCTTGGCGTGACCGTTCTGGGTGTGATTGAGTTCGGCTTTGGAGCGAACAGGGGAGTTCTGCATCTCACTCAGGGCGGCAAAACGTAGTGATTCCATATGTCTCGAATTTGAGTGCAAAGGAAAACAGAAATGTGGAGAAATCAAATTTTTTTATTCATAATATTGAAAAAAATAGAAGACTTTTAATTCGAATGCCTGTTTCAGCCCAAAATTAGCGGTAAAATTATTAATGGTGCGGTCAAAAATGATATATATGTTTTTTGATAATATTTATGGGTGCGGGACCGGCGCCCGCCTGTCCTTATTTTAGGCGGCAGGAAGCCCAAACACGCAAAACGGACACAAACGGTAGTCAAAAACATGTGGGCCGTTCCCTACCTTTGTGCCTCTCAAACCACTTTTCATGGACGTAACTGCAGACACCGCCCTACAGCTTGGCCTCACCGCCGAAGAATATGCACAGATCAACCGGATTCTCGGGCGCCGCCCCAACTTTACGGAGCTCAGCATGTACTCCGTGATGTGGAGTGAGCACTGCAGCTACAAGAATTCCATCGCCTGGCTCAAAACCCTGCCCCGCGAAGGCGGCCGGCTCCTGGTGAAGGCGGGCGAGGAAAATGCCGGGCTGGTGGACATCGGGGACGGCTGGGCCTGCGTCTTCAAGATCGAGTCCCACAACCACCCCTCGGCAATTGAGCCTTTCCAGGGCGCCGCCACCGGCGTCGGCGGCATACACCGGGACATCTTTACCATGGGGGCCCGCCCCATCGCCGCCCTGAACAGCCTGCGCTTCGGGCGCCTGTCGGAGCCGCGCACCCGGGACCTGCTGCGCGGCATCGTCCAGGGTATCGGGCATTACGGCAACTGCTTCGGGGTGCCCACGGTGGGCGGCGAGATCTATTTCGAGGACTGCTACAACACCAACCCCCTGGTCAACGCCATGAGCGTAGGCCTGGTCCGGGTGGGCCGGACCGTGTCCGCCACCGCCCACGGGGCCGGCAACCCGGTCTTCATCGTGGGGTCGGATACGGGCAAGGACGGCATTGGCGGCGCCTCCTTCGCCTCGGCCAACATCACCGAAGAAAGCGCGGAAGACCTGCCGGCGGTGCAGGTAGGCGACCCCTTCCAGGAAAAAAAGCTGCTGGAGGCCTGCATGGAGCTGGTTGGCACCGGCGCCCTCATCGGCATGCAGGACATGGGCGCCGCCGGCATCACCTGCTCCTGCGCGGAGATGAGCGCCAAGGGAGACCATGGCATGGTTATCGACCTCAGCCTGGTGCCCACGCGGCAGAAAGACATGAAAGCCTGGGAGATGCTGCTGAGCGAAAGCCAGGAGCGCATGCTGATCGTGGTCAAAAAAGGGCGCGAACAGGAGGTGCTGGATATTTTTGAGAAGTGGGACCTCAACTGCGTACAGATCGGCGAGGTGACGGCCGACCGCCGCCTTCGTTACTACCTCCACGGCGAGCTGGAAGCCGAAGTGCCCGCCGAGAGCCTGGTGCTGGGCGGGGGAGCCCCCGTATACCAGCGGGAATGGAAGGAGCCGGCCTACCTGGAAGATATCCGGCGCTTTGACCCCGGCGCCGTTCCCGTGCCCGCAGACCTGCCCGCGGTGGCACGGAAGCTGGCCGCCTCCCTGAACATCGCCTCCAAGGAATGGGTGGCCACCCAGTACGACAGCATGGTGGGCACGGTGAACGCCAGCACCCAGTATCCCTCTGATGCCGCCGTGGCCCTGGTGAAAGGCACGGCCAAAGCCCTGGCCATGACCACGGACTGCAACGGCCGCTACGTCTTCGCCGACCCCTACAAAGGCGCCATGATCGCCGTGGCCGAGGCTGCACGCAACATCGTCTGCACCGGCGGGGAGCCGGTAGCCATCACCAACTGCCTCAACTTCGGCAACCCCTACAATCCCGAGGTGTACTACCAGTTCGTCAAGGCGGTGGAAGGCATGGGTGAGGCCTGCCGCAAATTCAACACGCCGGTCACCGGGGGCAACGTCAGCTTCTACAACCAGTCCCCCGAAGGGCCCATCTACCCCACCCCCGTCATCGGCATGGTCGGCATCATCGAACGCCCGGCCTACCGGATGACCCTGGACTTTAAAGATGCCGGCGACCATATCTACCTGCTGGGGCAGAGCCGGGAGGACATCGCCTGCTCCGAATACCTGCACCATATCTGCGGGGTGCCATACAGTCCCGCCCCGCATTTCGACCTGGACGAGGAATACGCCCTCCAGCAGATGCTGACCAGCCTCATCCGCGGGGGCCTGCTGCAGTCCGCCCACGACGTCAGCGACGGCGGCCTTTTCATCGCCCTGCTGGAGAGCGCCATGCCCCGGAACCTGGGCTTCCGCATCCAGACGGCCAAAGATTTGCGCCGGGACGCCTTCCTCTTCGGGGAGGCGCAGAGCCGCGTGGTGGTCACCGTGAGGGAAGGCCGCTGCGCAGCATTCGAAAGGATGCTGGCCGGGGTGGGCTACGAACGCCTGGGGGAGGTCACCGGAGGCGACATCGTCGTGGACGGGGACCATTGGTTCGGCGTCGCCGAACTGAAGGAAACCTACGATCAGCGCCTCGCCGAGGTGATGGCCTGAGCTTTTGGCTTCCACACCCACCCGGGGTCTGCGGCGCCAACGCCTAGAAACGCGGGCAGTTGACTTTTTTGCGGTTGGGGTCGGCCCGGGACCAGGTGTAGATGAACGACACCTCCGCTCCGCCCTTGTATTCCGAGGCCTGGTGCAGCGTAGAGACGTTCACGTCATAGCTGAGGCCGATATGCAGTCCACCCAGTTCCACACCCACATATGGGTTGATGGCGTCATCCCAGCGATACCATGCGCCGACATAGAAAAGATCGGCATCATAGGGGCGGTTGTTGATGACAAAGCCAAAAGCGCCGCCGCCGGTGATCTCCCGGGCGCCGGCCTGCTGCATGTACTGCCCGCTCAGGTATACCCGGGTCAGGGGCGTGGGGGCAAAGCCGCCACCGCCATGCAGCGCGAGCCGTGAATGAATAGGATACTGCGCACCGAGAAAAGACTCATTGGGGCTGGTGATGTGGTAGTAAGAGGCGCCGGCATAATAGTTCCCGAACTCCCCCACGCTGACATTGTACAATGCCCCGATATTGAAGTCGGCATGGGATACCATGGAATTGGGGAAATACTCCCCGTTGGGCAGGCTCTGGTCGAAGCCCTGGTTGGTGAGCTGGTTCTCGAAAACCAGCTTGGGAAAATCCAGGCGCTTTTGGGAGAAGGCCGCCTGGAAGCCCAGGGCCAGGGACTTGAGCCCTTCGGCGTCCAACCCTTTATGGTAAGCCGTGGATATCCCCAGGTACGTAGCTTTCAGCCCTCCTCCGCCGGTCTGGTCATAGAGGGCCAGCAGGCCCACGCCCCAGCGGTCGTTGTAGGCGACGGTATTGCGCAGGATGTCAAAATCGGCGGACACCGTGCCGGTGACGAAGGGGGTGGCAATGGTATACCACTGGTTGCGGTAGTTGGCGGCCAGCCGCAGGTCACCCTGGAAAAGGCCGGTAAAGGCGGGGTTGAGCGTGAGCGGGGAGGCAAAGAACTGGGAGAAATGATGATCCTGGGCCCGGCATGGGAGACGGCAGGCAAGACAGATCCCGAGCACAAGGACCACAAGGTATGGAAGTCGTTTCATAAGCAGCCTCCGCCGTCAGGCGCCGGCGCGCCGGAGCGGGCAACAATGTTACGAAAATTATATCAGGAAAACGCAACTGCCGGACAAGCGGTTGCCGCCGGAGCGGGGCTCATTCCTGCATCTTGTCCCCGAAGGCGAGGTCGCCGGCATCGCCGAGCCCGGGGACGATGTAGCCCTTGTCGTTCAGCACGCTGTCGATCACGCCGGCCCAGATGCTGATGTCCGGAAAATGCGTCAGCACCAGGGCGATGCCCGGGCGCGAAGCCATGGCGGCGATCACATGGATGCTGGCGGGCCTGCCCTGCCGCAACAGCTCCTGCAGGGTTTTGACCAGGGAGGCGCCGGTAGCCAGCATGGGGTCCGACAGGATGAGGATGCGCCCGTCCAGGGGCGGGCAGGAGAGATAATCCAGGCTGATGTGGAAGCTGCCGTCGGGCCGGTGCTTGCGGTAGGCGCCGATGAAGGCATGGCTCGCCTTGTCGAAGACCTGCATCACCCCGTTGTGCAGGGGAATGCCGGCCCGCAGGATGGTGCCCAGCACCGGCTGCTCCTCCAGGAGCTGGCAACGGGCGCTGCCCAGAGGGGTGGTCACCGCCTGTTCGCGGTAGGCCAGCTGCTTGCTGATCTCATAGGCG
>CBINPH010000105.1:0-9246 GCA_966252445.1 uncultured Chitinophagaceae bacterium
GGCGATGTCCATCCAGTACATCAGCCTGCCGCCCATGAGGTTGTCGAACAGATTGGTGTCGTTGGGCAGGACCAGCTCGGTCATCTGGACCAGTGAATCCTTGGCTTTCTTTACCTGTTCCTTCATGCGCCTCTCGCTTTAACGGCTGCAAAGCTACGGCGAATACCGCGCCGGGACAACTTTTATGGGGCGGCGCCTGTTCGGGGCGCCGGACATATGCACCCCCCGGCCCGCGGCTGCAGCGGCTCCGGGCGCGGCCGCCGCACCGATGTAGAAAACTAGATTTGCCTGCTCCCAAAAATGTGTATTTTTGCATGACCTCGTGGAAATTCCTATCGCCTGGATGCTAACGGCCGGCATGTTCCTCTAAGGTCAGTTTTCGAGTGCGGGAAATCGAATATTATGGCTAAATACATCTTCGTCACCGGAGGGGTTACCTCCTCCCTGGGTAAAGGAATTATTGCGGCGTCGCTGGCGAAACTGTTGCAGGCAAGGGGACTGCGGGTGACCATCCAGAAATTCGACCCCTATATCAACGTCGATCCCGGCACCCTCAATCCCTACGAGCACGGGGAATGCTATGTCACCGAGGACGGCGCCGAGACGGACCTGGACCTTGGCAATTACGAGCGCTTCCTCAATACCCCCACCTCGCAGGCCAACAACGTCACCACCGGCCGCATCTACCAGACCGTGATCAACAAGGAGCGGGAGGGGGCCTACCTGGGCAAGACCGTCCAGGTTATACCCCATATCACGGACGAGATCAAGCGCCGCATCCTGCTGCTGGGCACCAACGGCAAATACGACCTGGTCCTGACGGAGATCGGTGGTACGGTGGGCGACATCGAGTCGCTGCCTTATATCGAGGCCGTCCGCCAGCTGCAGTGGGAACTGGGCTCTGAAAACTGCCTGGTCGTGCACCTGACCCTCATCCCCTACCTCAAGGCTGCCAAGGAGCTGAAGACCAAGCCCACCCAGCATTCGGTGCGCCTGTTGAGCGAAGCAGGCGTGCACCCCGATGTGATCGTCTGCCGTACGGAAGAGCCCATGTACAGCGACCTCAAAAAGAAAATTGCCCTGTTCTGTAATGTCACCGTGGATTCGGTGATCGAGGCCACCGATGTACCGACCATCTATGAGGTACCCCTGGAAATGATGCACGAGCGGCTGGACCAGATCTGCATGCAGAAACTGCGCATTCCGGTGACCCGGGAGCCGGAGCTCGGCAAATGGAAGGAATTCCTCGAAAAGCTCAAATATCCCAAGACCAAGGTCACCATTGGCCTGGTGGGTAAATATGTGGAGCTCCAGGACGCCTATAAGTCTATCCTGGAGTCATTTATCCATGCCGGCGCGGTCAATGGCTGCAAGGTGGTGGTGCAGAACATCCATTCCGAATACCTTACGCCGGACAGCGCCGGCGAAATGCTGGAACACCTGAACGGCGTGCTCGTGGCGCCGGGCTTCGGCCACCGGGGCATAGAAGGCAAGATCGCGGCCATCCGCTATGTGCGTGAGCACGGCATCCCCTTCTTCGGCATTTGCCTGGGCATGCAATGTGCTGTGGTCGAATACGCCCGCGATGTGCTGGGCTGGAAAGAGGCCCATACCACGGAAGTGCAGCAAAAGACGACGCACCCGGTCATAGACCTGATGGAAGAACAGAAGAAAGTGACGGTCAAGGGCGGGACGATGCGCCTGGGCGCCTATCCCTGCGACCTGAAGGCCGGCAGCCTGGCCCGGGAGATTTATGGCGCCGAGCACATCAGCGAAAGACACCGCCACCGCTACGAGTTCAACAACGCTTACCTGAAAGATTTTGAACAGGCCGGTATGATCGCTTCGGGCATCAATCCGGAATCAGGCCTGGTGGAGATCATCGAGCTGCAGGGCCATCCCTTCTTTATCGGGTCCCAGTTCCACCCGGAGCTGAAAAGTACCGTGGAGAACCCTCATCCCCTGTTCGTCCGCTTTATCCGGGCCGCCAGGGAATATGCGGAAAGCCGGCAGTCGGCAGCCGCGCGGGTACCCGTGACGGGCCAGGTGTCCGTAGAAGAGCGTTCCTGATCCCTTTTCTGCCGCGTCCCGCCGTGTCACCGGTGCGGGCTTATACTTTTTCCCATTCGACCACGCTCTTGATCTCGTCGTCGCCATGGGCATGAAAGGCGTCCATGAACCGGTCCACCGGCGTCCGCTCGGTGATCAGCTGATCCATGGCCCCGGGAAAGCGCTTATGGGCTTCGCCCAGTTCTTCTATACCCCTCCGGAAATCTGCGATCCCGGCGTTGACACTGCCCAGGAGCACCTGGTTCTTCAGCACCATCTGCTGCATCAGCGGAGCTCCGACGATCTTCAAGGGCCGGTCACCCGCCGGGATGCCTGTCATGACATAGATGCCGTTGATGCCCAGGGCGTCGATCAGCTCAAATTCCAGCTGGGGCACGCCAGTGGCTTCGAACACCAGGTCCACCTGTCCCAGCCTGTCGTCCAGGTCCAGGGTCTTGACCTTCCGGCCGTCGATGTATTCTCCGCCAATCTTCTTCAGCAGGCTTGGCCTGCGGCTGTCTTCGTCGACGATGTCGAGGCCGGCCACCTTGGCGCCCCGCAGGCGCAGGATGATGGCCGCCAGCAGGCCGATGGGCCCCAGGCCGGCCACCAGGGCCTGCTTGTCGGTTAACCAGGCGTCTCCGTCTGCACCGGGGATGCGGGCACTCTGTATCCGCAGGGCCTCGTTGATGGCCTTTTCAGACACGCTCATGGGTTCGGCAAGGACGCCCAGATGCTTGATCGTTTCGGGGATCCTGATCAGGTATTTCTCCCGGTCCACCACGTATTCAGCCTGGTAGCCGTCGGCCCCCTTGATGCCGCGTTCCGTGTACTGGCCGGTGAAGCACATGTCGTTATGATGCCCGCAGATGCAAGGCTCGCAGTCGCGGCGTACCGTGAACATGGCGTAGTCCCCGGGCCTCACCACGGTGACGGCCGAGCCCACTTCCACGACCCTCCCGAAATTCTCATGGCCGATGACCATGTCCTTGCTGCCCGGGGGCGGATCGGCCCGCCCTCCGGCCACCTCTTCCCTGTCCGTCCCGCAAATGCCCACCTCCAGGATCTTCAGTTTCACTTCATCGGGGGCGGTCACCTGCGGTTCAGGTCGCTCGGTAATATAGGCGTCGCGTGTTCCGGGCACAAAGGCTATGGCTTTCATCGCAGTCGTTTTTTGGCGGATCGCGGCCGGCACACGACCGGGACCGGAGGCCCCGGCGGCCTGCTTCACCGCTTCCATGCTTTAAAGGTAACCAAATAGGGTGGAATGACCTGCCGCTTGCGCGCCACCGGCCGGGGGAAATATGGTCCCGAAAAACCGATTTTTCCTATATTGGGATCCTAAACCTTTAAAACCTATTTATGGAACAGCAACTTCCCCCCTCCGCCGGCACCCCGGCCGTACGGCCCAAAAACTGGCTGGTGGAGTCCATCCTCGTCACCGTTTTTTGCTGCCTTCCCTTCGGCATTGCCGGCATCGTCTTCGCCTCGCAGGTCAATTCCAGGTTCGAGGCTGGACAATACGAGGAAGCCCTCAAAGCTTCAAAGGATGCGGCTAAATGGACCAAGATCGGTTTCGTTGTCGGGATCGCCTGGCTGGTCGTTTGCGCTATCTTCTGGGGCGGCACCCTCATCGCGACGCTAAACATGAATCATTGACCCGAACCGGATGAGGGCGCTTAGCTTCCCCCGGCGGATCCTGGCGGCCGGTGCAGCCATGGCCCTGTGCGTCGCGGTATATTTCTGCTACGACCCTTCGGTGGCTGCTTTTTTCCCGCCCTGCCCATTCCACTGGCTGACCGGCCTGTATTGTCCTGGCTGCGGCAGCCAGCGGGCTTTTCATGCCCTGTTGCACGGCCGCCTGATGGAGGCCGCCAGCGATAACCTGCTGGCCCTGCTGTTCCTGCCCCTGCTGGTGTACGGGGCGGTGGTTTATGCAGCGACGGCCGGCACACGGGGACCGGTGCTCTTTTACCGGCCCTGGTTCGGACGGCTGGTCCTGCTGGCGGTGATCACCTTCGGTCTGCTGCGCAACCTGCCCTGGCTGGCTTTTCACTGGCTGGCACCCTGAGGCTCACGCCTGAATGGACAAGTAGTTGTAGTCGGTCAGTACGGTATCCAAAAACTGGAAAGGAGCGCCGGGCGGTGGCACCTGGAGCACCTCGGCGACCCTGCCGGCGGCTTCGTCGATCAGGATGAGGTTGCCCGTACGCTGGTAGTGCTGCAATACTTCTTTGATAAGTTGCACCTCATCCTCCCGGAGGCGGCCGGCCTGAGGGTACTGCACAGCATAATCCTCCTGCACAGGGCGGTAGAGCGTTTGCTGCAGGGTGACCCTGGGGGTGATCTTCACCACGGCCGTCCCGGCCACCCGGTCGCCCAGGCGCTGCCGCTTGCGGCTTGACGCCACGCAAATAAGCGCGCATAGGCTGAAGGAAAGACTGAAATCCACCAGCCGGAACAGCCAGCGGATCAGATATTGCCCCAGGGTGGGGCGCTGCCCGTCCAGGCTGACGACGCGGAGGTCCATCACCGCCTTCCCGACGCTTTGCCCGTTGAAGGCCATTTCCAGTACCAGGTCGTAGAACATGATCGGCAGGGCCAGCAGGAGGAAGATGAAGACCACGGCCATCCTCCCGGACTCGGTGCTTCCCGTCATCGACACGATGATCGCGGCCAGTACCAGGTATGCGCCCAGCACCAGGCCGTCGACAATGCGACCCAGGATCCGGTCTCCCAGGCTGCCCGGCTCCAACTCAAGGTGGACATTTTGTGAGGTGTCAATTTCAATGTTGGCCATGAAATTCATTTAACGGTTGAGGGTGAAATCCCTATATTTGATCACTATTTGATTCACCGCTGGCCAAAATACGGCATTGGCGGTAAAAACCCTCCCTCCCGCGCATGAAAGAGGCTTTGTTCCTGAAACGCCATGCCGACAAGTGGACCCAATATGAATCCCTGCTGGACGGGGGCGACGACCCTGACCTGCTGGCGGAAGGCTATATAGAGCTCACTGATGACCTGGCCTTTGCCCGCACCTTTTATCCCCGGAGCAAGACCACCAGCTACCTGAACGGCCTGGCTGCCCGCTTCCATCAGCGCTTATACCGCAACAAGAAGGAAGATATCTCCCGCATCTGGTCCTTCTGGCGCTTCGAATTGCCTTATCTGTTCCGCCAGTATCACCGACAGCTGCTGTACGCCTTCCTCTTTTTCCTGGTTTTTGCCTGCATAGGCGTGATCTCCGTACAGGGAGACGCCAGGTTCGTGCGGGTGGTCCTGGGCGACAGCTATGTCAACAGGACACTGGACCATATACGGCAGGGCGATCCCTTCGGGGTCTACGACAGCGATGGCCCTGCTGCCCTGTTCATATTTATCGCCCTCAACAACATCCGGGTATCTTTTCTGGCCTATGTGCTGGGCATTTCCGGAGGCATCCTGACCGTCGTGATGCTGATGTACAACAGCATCATGGTGGGTGCCTTCGAAGCCTTTTTCTTCCAGCATGGCCTGGGCACGGAATCCATCCTCACCGTATTCATTCACGGGACCATCGAGGTATCGGTGCTCATCATCGCCTGCTGCGCAGGCATGATCCTGGGCAGCAGTATCCTGTTCCCCCGCAGCCTGCCCCGGGGGCGCTCCATGCTCCGCGGCGGAAGGGATGCCATGAAGATCGTCATCGGGCTGATGCCCTTCTTCCTGGTGGCGGCCTTCCTGGAAAGTGTCGTCACGCGGCATTCCATGAGCATGCCTGTGTTGTTGCGGGTGTTGATCCTGGCGGGCTCCCTGGCCCTCATCCTCTGGTATTTTATCTTTTATCCTGTTCGCCTGCACCGCAGGGTCGACCGGGCCACGGCCGCCAGGACCGGGGGCGGGCCTGATAAAGCATTTGATATATGGCTGACACGAAAGTTGAGTGCCGGAAAATAAGGGGCTTTAGCGAGAACTTCAACGACACCTTTGAGTTCATCCGGCAGAATGCCAAACCCCTGCTGTGGGCATACCTGGGCATCGCGGGGGTGTTTGTCCTGGTGCAGGCTGTGCTCCAGGGCATATTGGAGACCGATTACCTGGAAATTTTCAGGTTGATCAGGAGCGGCAGTCTCTCGCCGGACAACCTGCCGCGGGGGAGCCGCTTTGCGGGCAACTGGACCCTGCCCGTGCTCTTCTTTACCTGGCTGGCCGTCATATCCATGCAAGTCTGCATCGGGTCCTATATGAAGTATTACCTGGAGAACGGGCGCCAGGCGCCTACCGTGGACCAGGTCTGGGCCATCTTCCGCCGGTACTTCTTCAGGGTAATGCTGGGCTCCGTAGTGACCACCTTGCTGACGATCACCGGCACGTTTCTCTGCCTGCTACCCGGCATATTCCTGGCCGTCGTGCTGATCCCCTTTCCCTGGGTCCAGATCATCGAAGACGCCAGCATTGGGGGAGCCTTCAACCGCTGCTTTGAGCTGATCAAGGGCTATTTTTGGGAATCTTTCGTGATCTACCTGGTCACCTATCTCCTGTACCGGGTGGCGCACAGCCTTTTTGACCTTTTGGGCCTGTTGGCCAGTTTCCTGTCGATGTCGCTGGGCTACGGGTCGAGCCATGGCATGCAGGTCGCCGTAAGCGCCGTGGCCACCGTGGCGCGGGCCTTCGGGTTTGTCTTTTTCGTCATTTTCCTGATCTCCACCATCCTGCATTATTTTAACCTGGTGGAGAGGCGGGACGCTACGGGCATGATGGCCCGTGTCCAGCGCATTGGTGAACAGCCCGGCGCGGAGACAGATACTTCAGAAACTTATTGAAGGGAACCCCCGGTTTCCCGCCTGTGCATATGACCAGATACTTTTTGCTGACCCTTGTTTTCCTGGCCTTGTCGTGGGCCGCAGGAAGGTCCGCCGCCCTACCCCGGGACAGTGCTTCCCGGCCGGAAGTGCGGCGGTTTTCGGCGCAGGCGATGGAGCAATACAGGCACACCAAGGCTTTCCAGTATGAATCTCCGGCGCCGGCAACCCTGGGCTGGTGGGACCGCCTGAAGATCTGGTTCTGGACGAAGCTGGACGAGTGGCTGGGCGATGAACTGTCGCAGGGTCTGGGCCAGGTCCTGCTCTTGCTCCTGATCGCGGGGATCATCATCCTGCTGGCCCTGAAAACGGGCGGTCTCGACCATGGTGGGCTGCTGGGCAGGAAGAATACCGGCGGCGGCCGGCCGGGTGCAGGGGACGAACCCGTAGATGACCTCAACTTCGATGCTTTGATCGCAGAGGCCACCCGGGATGGCCGCTACCGGCAGGCAGTACGCCTCTGGTACCTCCATACCCTGGGACGGCTGGCGGGCAGCGGGCTTATCCGCTGGAAGCCCGGCAAGACCAACCGCGCCTACATCGAGGAGCTGCGGAAGACGGGCTATGCCACGGGATTTGCCCGCCTGACCGATGATTTTGAATATTGCTGGTATGGCAGAAGCTCGGTGGAGGCTGCCGAATACGAACAGCTGCGGGACCGATTCATCGCCTTTCAAAGCCAGCTGCATTGAAAAAATACCGCTTCCATATCATAGCCGCTGTCTTGCTGCTCGCCTATGTGGCCCTGACCATCCTTCGGCCGGCCCCTGCCGAATGGACCCTCACCCTGGACCGGAACGACAAAAACCCCTACGGCACCTATATCCTGTACGAGCGTCTCGGCGACCTGTTCTCCCGGGCCCGGGTCACGGCTGTGCGGCAGACCCTCTTCGAAGAACTGGCCTACCGCCACGACACCCTGTCGACCTATGTGCTTATCGCGCCGGCGCTGCCCATGGAACAGGAGGATGTTGACGCGCTCTGTCATTTCGTGGAAGAAGGCAATGAAGCTTTCATATCGACGTACCACCTGGCCCCCCTCCTGTCGGATACCCTGGGCCTGAAGATCAGTGAGCCCTATACCGGACTGCTTGAGCAGGACTCAGTGACGGTGCAGCTGGAAGACAGCGTCCTGGCCGCCGGCCGGAGCTTTGGCTTCCAGGCGCGTACCCTGAAACCCTGGTTCTCACAACTGGATAGCGCCCGAACCCGCATTCTCGGCAGCCGGAGCGGGGGCAAGGCCAACTTCGTGCGGGTACCTTTTGGCAGCGGCTTTTTCTACGTACATGCAGCACCGCTGGCCTTCAGCAATTCTTTCATGCTCTTTCACGACAACCAGCGCTACACCGCGGCAACCCTCTCGTATCTCCGTGCGGACAGCCGCCGGGTATACTGGGATGATTACTATAGCCTCGGGCCGGCCTATTCGGGAAGCATCCTCCAATTCATCATGCAGCAGCGTTACCTGCGCTGGGCATGGCGGATAGCCTTGCTGGCCATGGTCCTGTACCTGCTGTTCGGCTCCAAACGGCGGCAGCGCCCCATTCCGGTCATCGGCGCGGAGCCCAACGCCACCCTGGATTTCGTCAGGACGGTGGGCCAGCTCTACTTCAACCGCCAAAACAACAAGAACATCTCGGAAAAGAAGATCACCTATTTCTTGGAATACGTCCGTTCCCGGCTATCCTTGCCCACCCAGCATCTCAATGCGGAGTTTGTCCGCAACCTGTCGCGGAAAAGCGGCGCGGCGGAAGAAGATGTCAGGGAGCTGCTGGCGCTGATCAACGAGGTCCGGGTCGAGCCTTACCCAGACAACAACATGGTTATGCGGCTCCACAGCCAAATCAATGCTTTTTATCAAAAGACACGACTATGACAGCGGAAACCTTTTTTCATGCCCAAGACACGGAGAGCCCCCTGGTGGCAGCCGTTACCCGCATTCGCGAAACGATCGGGCAGGTGGTCGTTGGGCAAAGCGCCATGATAGACCTGCTGATCGCCGCACTGCTGGCCGATGGTCACGTGCTCATCGAAGGCGTGCCGGGCGTCGCCAAGACGCTCACCGCCAAACTGGTGGCCCGTTGCCTGGATGCCCGCTTTTCCCGCATCCAGTTCACGCCCGACCTGATGCCCAGCGACCTGCTCGGCACGTCGGTGTTCAACCCGCAGTCGGCCAGCTTCGAGTTCAGGCCTGGCCCCATATTCAGCCAGCTGGTGCTCATCGACGAAATCAACCGGTCCCCGGCCAAGACGCAGGCCGCCCTGTTCGAGGTGATGGAAGAAAAACAGGTGACCCTGAACGGCCATACCCATGCCATGGATGCTCCGTTCATGGTCCTGGCTACCCAGAACC
>CBINPH010000106.1:0-9221 GCA_966252445.1 uncultured Chitinophagaceae bacterium
TCGAAGCCGTCGAGTTCTGGCAAGTCAACTCCGGGTCCATCAACCTGGACGGGATGTACAACCGCTATTACAATGCCCTGTTCAATATCAACACGGCCCTGCAGAAAGTGCAGGAGGCTCCCGTGGAGGACTCGCTGAAGGCCGTCGTCTCCGGGCAGCTGACCTTCCTGCGCGGGTATTATTATTTCGAGCTCACCCAGTACTTCGGCGATGTGATCCTGATCACCAAGCCCCTCGAGCAGCCCGGGCAGGCCTGGGACTACAACAGGGTCTCGCAGGATTCCGTCTATGCCCAGATCGAGGCCGATCTGAAGGCTTCGGCCTCGACCCTTCCCCCCGCATACCCGGATGGCCAGCAGGGGCGCGTGACCCGGGGTGCGGCCCTCGCCCTGCTGGGCAAGGTCTATCTCACCGAAAAGCAATACGGTCCCGCGGTGGAGACCCTGAGCCAGGTGCTGGGCCTGGGCTATACCCTGAACACGAACTATGCCGACAACTTCGACCCGGCCAAGAAGAACGGCCCCGAGTCTATATTCGAGGTTCAGTACCAGGGCGGCAATGACCTGGGGGAGTGGAGCAACTTCATCTATACCTTCGCTCCGCGGCTCTCCAAGGGTGCCGTCACGGGATTTGAGCAAAGCAACCCCGGCGGCTGGAACATTCCGACCAAGGATATCATCGCCGCCTATGAGGACGGGGATCTGCGCAAAGACGCTTCCGTCGGGTTGGATTACGTCAGCACCATCACCGGCAAGGTGGTGCCCTACATCAAGAAATACGATCACCCGCATGCCATCTACGGCCGCACCGATGACAACTGGCCCGTGCTGCGTTATGCGGACGTGCTGCTGATGCTCGCCGAGGCCATCAACGAACAGTCGGGCCCCACCGTGGACGCCTACAAGCACCTCAATGCCGTGCGGAAGCGGGCAGGCCTCCATGACCTGAGCGGCCTTAGCCAGGCGACTTTCCGCGAGGCCGTCTATAAGGAGCGGCGTGTGGAGCTGGCTTTTGAGAACTGGCGGTGGTTTGACCTGAAGCGCACGATGACGCCGGAAGCGCTGGCGGCCTTCCTGAACAGCTATGGGGACCGGGAGAAAGCCGACCCCACGACCCTGCGCCAGGGCATACCGTATTCCCTGGGCGACTATGATTTCAAACCTTTCGAGGCCTTGTATCCTATTCCCAGCAACGAAATACTGGTCAACGACCAGTTGCAGCAGAACGAGGGGTACTGACCCGGTTGTTGCCCCCGGGGTATCCCGGCGGGCGCCCGGTAAAGGCATAAAGTTTACTTTTGGATGATCATTCGCATGGACAATGATGACAGCATGGCCGGTTCCCTGAGCTCCCGGCGCCAGTTCATCCGGCGCTCCGTCTTCGCCGGCCTGGCGCTGGGGGTCGGCGGACGATGGGAGAGCCTTCCCGGCGGCCCGTTTACCTATACCTCTCCTTACCTCAGGGTGGCCCTGGCGACGGACCGCCCCGCCTTTACCGAGCTGTCCACCGACAGCCTGGGCAAGGGACGCTTTGCCCCAAGCCCCCTGATGCCCGGTGCGGCGCCCGGTGGGGGCTCCTGGACGGCCAGGGTGCGCCGGCACGGGGTGCAATGGCAGGCGCCGGAGCAGCAGGGCGGCCCCGCGGCCTGGGCCCTGCGGGCGGAGCCCCGGCTGCTGCACTTCCGCAGCCGCTGGTCCGGGGAAGGGCAGGGAACGCCGTTTGAGGTGGTTTTCTCCCAGCGGGCCAATCATTGCACCGTGCTGGGCATGCCCCTGGATGACAAGCACGTCCGCTTCCCCTGTATCCTGCATTTCCCCGGCATGGGTTCCTTCCGACTGCATTGCAGCCATCCGGACATCGGCTTGTTCTACGATGCGGAGCTGACGGCCAATCCTTATGTGCGTATAGCCATGCCTGCTGCTGACGCCCGGCACCGGGACATCACCTATACCTGGGAATCCGTGGCCATCTATCCGCCCTCAGAGCGGCTGGCGGGGGAGCAGTTTGACGGCTACAAGCGCAATTACATCAATATTTTCCAGCTGAGCCCGCGCTTCAGCGCCCTGGCCAACAACTCCACCAGCGATGCCTGCGCCTTTACCCTGTTTCTCTATGCAGAAATGGCCCGGGCTACGCCCCCCCTGGCGGAGGGTCTCCATGCCATGGATTTGGTGCGTCATTCCCTGGAGCGTTATCTGGGTGGGATGCTGGGGTATGGCATGGTGGGTAAGGTCAACTGGCAAAGCGAATACAATTCCACGGACAGCTTCCCCTCGCTGATCATGTCGGCGGCCTATTATGTCCTGTCGACCGGCGACCGTGCCTGGGCCGGGCGTCATTATGCGGGCGTGCGCGCCTGGGCCGAAAAAATGATCGCTACGGACAGGAACGGCGATGGCATCATTGAGTACGGATATTCGGGGAATGCAGGGAGTTGGGGTAAAGGCCGTTTCCGCCGCCCGGCCAACTGGTGGGATACCATCGGCTTCGGCCACGACGATGCCTATGGCAACGCGTTGACATACCGCGCCTGCACCTTGTGGGCGCAGGTCGCTGACCTGTTGGGCCGTGCGGAAGACCGGGATTATTTCAGCGCTTTTGCCGCCAAGCTGAAAGGGGCCTATTATGAGCGTTTCTATAACCCCGCCACCGGCGTGCTCGGCGGATGGCGCAGCGCCGATGGGCAGCTGCATGATTATTATTTTACTTTTGTCAACAGCATTGCCGTCTGCTACGGGCTGGTGAGCCCGGCGCAGGGGAAGGCCCTCATGGGCGCGCTTTGGAACAAGATGAAAGCGGTGGGCTACACGGATTTCAGCCTGGGGCTGCCGGGCAATCTCATACCCATCGCCGATGAAGATTACGCCCACCATGACGCCCGCTGGGGTTACCAGCATTTCCAGGTATATGAGAATGGGGGCGCGACGGGATGCTATGTCTATTATACCATTCATGCCTTGTACCTCCTGGGAATGCGCCGCGAGGCCGAGGCCATCCTTTTCCCTATGCTCGAGAGCTTCCGGGAAGGGCGTTTTGAGGGACGCTGCGACGGAAGCACCATGACCAGGGACTGGAAGACCTGGACCGGCGAATGCTGGGGTTACGAAGGCTTCCTGGTGGACAACTACCTGCCCCTGCTGGCGGTATCCGACTACCTGGAGGCCGCGGATGGCCACCAAAGACGATAATCATGCGAAGATCACTTTATACGCTTTTGCTGACCATCTTGCCCTGGCTGGCTGCGGAGACGGCCTGCGGCGGCGGCAGGGCTCCGGAGCCTGCCTTCGGCGCCTGTGACTTGCGTTGCCAGTCGCTGTGGCAGCCGCTGGGGATAGGGGAACGGCATCCCGCCTTCAGCTGGAAGCTGCAGGGTACGGGGCCGGCCATTGTGCAGACGGCTTATCGCATCCAGGTCGCCACCACGCCTGCCTTGCTCGACAGCGCCCCCGATATGTGGAATTCCGGCCGGATAATGTCTTCCGCCCATACCTTCGTTCCCTACGCGGGTAAGCCCCTGAAGAGCGCCACCCGCTATTACTGGAAAGTCACCGTCTGGGATGGAGCCGGGCGCGCCGGTGAGGCGGCATCCAGCCGGTTCTCCACCGGTATCCTCGACCAGGGAGCCTGGGATGCCGCCGACTGGATCGCTTATGAGGTCCTTCCCGACAGCCTGCGTGTCTATCCCGGCGTGCACGGCAGCGGCGATCACCTGGGGCGCAAGGCCCTGAAAAGGGCCGTTATTCCCCGGTTCAGGAAATCCTTCCGGCTGAACGGTGAAGTGCGGGAAGCTTATGCCTTTGTCAGCGGCCAGGGACAGTATGCGCTATGGCTCAACGGGAAGCGCCTGGACAGCGCTTTCCTCAGCCCGGCCTGGTCTGACTATACCCGCCGTTGTTATTACAACGCCTACGACATTACGGCCGCCCTGTCCCGGGGCGAGAACGTCCTGGGCGCCATCGCGGGCACAGGGTTTTTCTATATCAACCGCGAGCGATACCGCAAGCTGGTCATCGCCGCAGGATATCCCATGATGAGGGCCCTCATCGTCATTCATTACGCTGACGGACATACGCAGACAATAGCGACCGACAGCAGCTGGCGCACGGCGCCTTCGGCCTGGACCTACTCCAGCATCTACGGCGGGGAGGACTATGATGCCCGCCGCGAGGAGCGCGGCTGGAGCCGCCCGGGGTTCGACGCAGGATCCTGGCGGGCAGCCCTCCCCACGGGCGGGCCGGGGGGCGTCATGCAGGCGCAGGAGACCTACCCGCTGCAGGTGAAACAGACTTTTGATCCCGTGGCGGTGACGGTCCCGGGCGACAGCCTTCGGGTCTATGATTTCGGGCAGAACATTTCCGGCATCATCCGCCTGTCCCTGCGCGGGCCGGCGGGCTACCGGGTGCGCGTTATCCCGGCGGAACTGCTCACCGCGGAAGGGCTGCCCGACCAGCGGGCCAGCGGCCGTCCTTATTACTGGGAGTACACCCTGGCGGGCACCGGGATGGAAAACTGGCAGCCCCTGTTCTCCTATTACGGTTTTCGCTATGCTGCGGTCAGCGTATGGGATCCGCAGGGACGGCCCGTGAGCCCGGACCGCGTCCATATGGCCCGGCTGCAGTCCCTGCATACCCGCTATGGCGCCCCCGAGGTGGGCAGCTTCGCCTGTTCGGATACCTTGTTCAACCGCATCTTCCGGCTGATCCGCTGGGGCATACGCAACAACCTGTCCAATGTGGCGACGGACTGTCCCCACCGTGAAAAGCTCGGCTGGCTGGAGGAAACGCATCTGATGGGCAGCTCCATCCAGTACAATTACGACATCAACAGGTATTTCGACAAAATAGCGACTGACATGGCCGACGCCCAGCGACCGGACGGCCTGGTCCCGGACATCGCCCCGGAATATGTCGTCTTTGAGCAGGGGTTCCGGGATTCTCCCGAATGGGGGAGCGCCGCTGTGCTGGTGCCCTGGTATGCCTTCCGCTGGTATGGCGATACGGGTTTGCTGCGCAGGACCTATCCCATGATGCAGCAGTACCTGGCCTACCTGCAGGGCAAGGCCCGGGGTCATCTGCTTGCCTACGGGCTGGGCGACTGGTTTGACCTGGGTCCCCGGCCGCCGGGCGTATCCCAGCTGACCCCCCTGGGCCTGACGGCGACCGCCTTTTATTATGAGGACGCCAGGGTCTTGTCCCGGATCGCTTCCCTGCTCCGCAAGCCGGGGGAGGCGCGCCGTTACGGGATGCTGGCCGACAGCATCCGCGACGCCTTCAACCGCCAATATTTCGATACCACCCGTGCGGTCTATGCCACCGGCAGCCAGACCGCCTTTGCCCTGCCCCTGTATTTCGACATGGTGGACCCCGCCTACCGCGACAGGGTGGAGGCCAACCTGAAGGACACTATCCGGACCAACCACTATGCCCTCACCGCGGGAGACATCGGCTTTCGTTATCTCCTGCAGGCCCTGGAGCAGCAGGGCGCCTACGAGGAGATCTACCGCATGAACAACCGCGATGATGTTCCCGGCTACGGTTACCAGCTGCGGCTCGGCGCCACGGCGCTCACAGAGTCCTGGCAGGCCCTGGCCAATGTATCCAATGACCACATGATGCTGGGCCACCTGATGGAATGGTTTTACAGCGGTCTTTGCGGCATCCGCCAGCAAGCCGGCAGCGCCGGATATGAAAAGATCCTCATCGCTCCGCAATGGGTAAAGGACATACGCTGGGCCCGGGCCAGTTACCGGTCGGTGCAGGGATCCATCAATGTGCATTGGCGCCGCCTGGAGGGGTCGCGGCTGCGCCTGGAACTGGACATTCCGCCGGGGACCAGCGCGAAGGTGGTCCTGCCGGGAGCTCCCGGCGGCATCCGCGAGGGATCGGCCCCCCTCGCCGCTGACCCGCAGCGCGGCATTCTCGCAGTCACCGCCGGCGACGGCGCCACGGTGGCCGACATCGGGTCGGGGCATTATACATTTATTTTCACGCAGGCCGCTGCGAGCGGACGCGAGCAAACACGATAACAGGATGAAGGAAGAATTCCGCATTGGATTGTTTGGTATAGGACTGGAAGCTTATTGGGAGCAGTTTGACGGGTTGAAGGAACGGCTGGAAGGCTACCTGCAGCAGGTGAGGGCCAGGCTGGAAGCCATCCACCCCGTGGTCGTAGATGCCGGCCTGGTGGATACCACAGACAAGGCTTTCGCCGCCGGCCGTCGATTCCGGGCGGAGGACGTCGATATCATCTTCCTGTATGTCACCACATACGCCCTGTCGGCCACGGTCCTGCCTGTCGTACAGCGTGCCCGCGTCCCCGTAGTTATCCTCAACCTGTCGCCCGAGGCCCACATCAACTATGCGCAGTTCAACCGCAGCAGGGACCGCAGGGCCATGACCGGAGAGTGGCTGGCCTATTGCTCGGCCTGCCCAGTACCGGAGATCGCCAATGTCTTCCGGCGCACCGGCATACAGTTCCAGGAGATCGTCGGCATGCTGGATGCTGCGGATCCCTGCTGGGCAGAGGTCCGTGCATGGGTGGAAGCGGCCCGGGTGGCGCATACCCTGTTCTACAACCGCATGGGCTGCATGGGCCATTATTACGGGGGCATGCTGGATATCTATACCGACCTTACGCGGCAATGCGCCTGGTTTGGCGGGCACATGGAGCTCCTGGAAGTCGATGAGCTGGCGGCCCTGCGCCGCACCATCAGCGCAGACCAGGTCAGGGAGCGGGTGCAGCTTTTCTACCGCGAATTCGATATCATGCCGGAATGCGACCCTGCCGAACTCGACAGGGCTGCGCGCACCTCCGTCGCCCTGGACCAGCTGGTCGAACGCCATCGGCTCGGATCGATGGCGTATTATTACAAGGGCAGCGGCAATCCCGAAAACGAGGACGCCATCAGTTCCATCATCCTGGGCAACTCCCTGCTCACCGCCCGGGGCATACCTGTGGCGGGAGAGTACGAGATCAAGAACGCCCAGGCGATGAAGATCATGGACAGTTTCGGTGCGGGAGGATCTTTTACCGAATACTATGCCGTGGACTTTACCGACGACATCGTCCTGATGGGCCATGACGGGCCGGGCCACATCGCCATAGCAGAAGGCAAGACGAAGGTGCGTCCCCTGTATGTATACCATGGCAAGGTGGGCCGCGGATTGTCGGTGGAGATGTCGGTCCGCCACGGACCCGTTACCCTGCTGTCCGTCGTAGAAACCGGCGACGGGGGGCTGATGTTGCTGACCGCGGAGGGCCATTCCGTGCCGGGACCTATATTGGAGATCGGCAACACCAACAGCCGCTACCGTTTTTCCATCGGTGCGCGGGCCTTCATACAGCGCTGGAACAGCCATGGGCCCGCGCATCACTGCGCCGTAGGTGTCGGCCACCTCAGCGGGCAGATCGAAAAGCTGGGGCGCCTGCTGGGCATGGATGTGGTGCGGGTCTGCTGAACGATGGCCGTCTTACCCCGCCGGGGGAACGGGGCCGGGGATTCCCGGCGGACGGCCCTGATGCATGCGGCGGAAGGTCTGCGGCGTGGTGCCGATCTTTTGCTTGAAGAAGCGCGCAAAATAATTGGGGGACTCGAAGTCCAGGAGATAGGCTACTTCCTTGATGGAGCATGAGGAGCTGATCAGCAGGGCCTTTGCCTTCTGCAGTTTGACCTGCAGCTGGTATTGCGCCGGCGAAAGGCCGGTATATTGCCGGAACATCTTCCTGAACCAGGAATAGCTCATGTTGAGGGTGCTCGCAATATCTTTTGGGCAGACATCGCCGCCGGGGTGTTCGCGCATGATCATCCGCGCCTGGTTGATCTTTCCCACGATCTCCTTGTCTTCGAACAGGTTGTTTTGCTGGATATACTGGACCATGCCCAGCAAGTGCACGGTGATGCCGGAGACCACCTGCTGGAACCCTGTTTTCTCCTGCTTGACCAGGTCGATGGCCTGGTTGAACAGGTCCACCACCTCCTCGTTGAAGCCGATATCCAGCACAGGCTTGCGCAAAGAAAAAAACTGCCTTTCCAGGAGGTTGTCGGCAATCTGTCCCGTGAACCCGATCCAGTAGGTATCCCAGCCCTTGGCGCTCTGTGGATGGTAGCTGTGCCATTCCCCCGGAAAGAGCAGCATCAGGTTGCCGGCGCTGACGGATTTGCGGGGAACCGTGTTGGACGTAAAAAAACCTTCTCCCTTTGTCACATAGATGAGCTGGTATTCGTAAAGGGTTCTTCCCGCCAGCGGATTGAACCGGTATTGGGCAGGGTGGCCTTTGGGGGGATAACCCGAGTGGGGGGAGATGGACTGGAAGCCCACGGTGGTGATGCTCATGCCCCAGCCCTTGTCCCTGTCATTGACAGTGAGATACTTTACATTGGCAAACTGATCGTCCATGACCGAAGGGCGTACATGAGCAGGGGCTTTCACCAATAGGGCTTCCGGGTAAAAATAAGGGATTTGCCTTGATAGGCGAAAAAAATGCTTTCCGGGCATGGCGCTGTGCCGACCTGGCCGGCAGGACAGCACAGGATGGATGGGCGGGCAGACGGCGCTAATTTTCGCAGGTCATCCAGGCAGCCGCTGTCCTGGACCCTGCAAATATTACCTGATGAAAAATCACGCATGCTTCTGGTGCTCCTGCCTGTTCCTGCTGACTGCCTGCATGGCCTGGCAGCCGGCCGCATCCAGGCAGGCGCCCGTCCCCGATACCCCATATTACCGCGACCTGTATGCAGACACCTGGGTGGGTACCGACGCCCTGGGCCGGGTGATGCCGGGCAAGGATTCGGTAGGGCCGGTGAAGACAGATCATCGCCGTGTCGTGGGCATCTTCTACATTACCTGGCACAGCGACGCGCATGCCAAGGCCAAGGCGCCGTACGGGGCGGATGTGTCCAGGGTGTTGGGCGCTAATCCCGAGGCCCGGCTGGATGCCCACGATCCGCACTGGGCATACGGCTCCTATCATTGGGGAGAGCCCGAGACGGGCTATTTCCTCAGCAAGGATCCCTACGTCATCCGCAGGGACATGTCTATGCTGTCGGATGCCGGTGTGGATGTGCTGGTCATGGACGTGACCAACGCGGTCCGTTACTGGGATGAATGGGAGGCGGTCTTCTCGGTCATGGAAGCCATGAAAGCCGAAGGCAACCAGGTGCCCCGGTTTTGTTTCTGGGCTTTCAACGGCCCGGTCATTACGGTGGTGCAGGACCTTTACGA
>CBINPH010000107.1:0-9172 GCA_966252445.1 uncultured Chitinophagaceae bacterium
CCTCGATACCGGATAGATCAACCGGAACGGAGGCCTGCGCCTCGGACAAAACCTTTCTTGCCTCCTCGGGGGAAAGCGTTTCCAGCGGGGGTGCGCCAGCACCATTCAGCCGCCGTAAAAACCCTCTTACTTCCCTGCTGAGACGTGGGTCCTTGGCATAATCCACGATGGGAGATGTTGACAATGCTATACCTGTTTCCATGGTGTTTGTTTTTTGATGTTTCGTGATAAATGCGATATCAACCTGTGTATTGAAAATCTACGCTAGCCACAACAGCGGGGTATTTTCAATCCACGTGCCGATTCACAACTGCTTCATTCAAAGCCTGTTGCAGAAGGACGGCGTTTGATGACGGCACGATATGTCGCGGATGCACGAACACATCCACGATATATCGTGTAATTCGAAAAAAGCATAGGAAAGGAATGAATCCGCGCCGGAAGAAGTCCGGAAAAACGCGTGGGCGGGGGAAAGGACGACCAGGCTTTCCTTTCAAAGAAGGAAAGGAGCCAGCCCGTCAGTCCTGCTTGGCAAAGTAATCTGCCTTGGCAATTTTAAGTTTAAGCAATTTCGAATGCAATGTGGTAGAAGGGACGGCTAAAATTTCCGCAGCACCGCCAGATCCTGCTATCTTTCCGTTACAACGTCTCAATACCGCTATAATATAAGCACGCTCCATCTCCTCCAGCGATCGATTGGTCACATCAAATGGCCGGTCGATATGTTTATCCTGATCTTTAGGCAATTGAATCTCATGCAAGGTACGTCCCCGGCTGAGCAACACGCTTCTTTCTATAAGGTGTTCGAGCTCCCGAACATTGCCGGGCCAGGAATAATTTTTCAGGGCTTTCATCACCTTTTCCGATATCGCTGTAACGTTTCGGCCGGTGCTCTTGCTGTAGCGCGAAAGGAAGAAAGTGGCCAGGGCATCCACATCGTCCGTCCTTTTTCTCAACGGGGGCAGATGAATCGGGAAAACATTCAGGCGGTAATACAAATCGGAACGGAAACGGCCTTCCTTTATTTCCTCTTCCAGATCACGATTGGTAGCGGCGATTATGCGCACATTGACTTTGATCGTCATCTTCCCGCCTACCCTTTCCAATTCCCGCTCCTGAATCACCCGAAGCAGCTTGACCTGCGTCTCCAGGGGCATCTCGCCTACTTCGTCCAGAAACAACGTGCTGTTATTGGCCAATTCAAATTTTCCGATCCTCCTTTCCACAGCCCCCGTAAAAGCACCCCTTTCATGACCAAATAATTCGCTTTCGATCAGATTAGCCGGCAACGCGGCGCAATTCACCTTGATCATCAGCTTATCCGCCCGAGGCGATGCGTTGTGAATGGCGCGGGCCACCAGCTCCTTGCCGGTGCCGGTTTCGCCCAGCAAAAGAACAGTGGACATTGAAGGGGCCACTAAAGAGATCATGTTGAACACCTGCTGCATTTCAGGACTACTGCCCACAATGTCGCAGGCCTTGTAAATAGTTTTGATCTCTTCTTTCAGGTGGTCATTCTCAGTCTCCAGCATCTGTTTTAAGGCCAACACCTGTTCATTCGCCTTGATATTTGAAATGGCGATGGAAATCTGGGCGCAAATACCCTTAAGCAGTCCGATGTCGACATGATCTGTCAATAGCCACAGTGTGCCCAGATCCGTATTTCCCACGCGCAGCGGAGCACCATAAGCATTTTTAAACCCCGACTTCTTCCACAGATAAATATAAGGCCCCTTGTTCCCTTGTCTTTCCTCTTCTTCCACATTGAAGACGACCGGATGGCTGCTGAGAAGCACTCTTTCGGTAAGTTCTTCACGGGTTGTCAGCTTGGTGTTAAAAAGCTTCTTATAGATATCTTCATGGACAATAGGGGCATCCTTATCATATATATAAGGCTTGAGATACATGCCGTCCTCATCGATCAACCGGATCATTGTTAATCGCTGATGAAGCACCTTTTGAAAGACCTGTGAAATGGCTGCTTCCAGATCATCCTTCGTCCTCACAGCGGCAATGTCATTGCTGAAATTGAGAAGGAATGATTTTATCCTTTCCTGTTTAATCGTTTCTTCATTAGACTGTATGTTGGCAATGGCGACCGATATCTGCGCACAAATGCCCTCCAGCAGCGGTTTGTTGATCCGGGGAGTTATCACCCATAGCACGGCCAGTTTCTTATCGCCTACGCAGAGTGGCGTACCGATCATCTTCCGGAATGCTTCCTTTTGGGCGCCCAGCCCCTTCCAAAATTCGATATAATGGCCTGTCCGCTTATTGCGGATCTCCTCTTCAAAATCAATCAACACAGGACCTTTACCACGCATCACCCGTCCCGTGATGCCTTCATGGACGGGTATGGGGGTCTCCAGCAACCGTTTAAATGCGGGGTTGTTGATATAAAACACCTCATCGTCATGCATGAAGGGGCTCATGGTGAGCCCATCATCATTAATCGTCCTGATAAAATAAGCCTTGACTTCGCTCAATCTTTTCAACCCCGCATGTATGGCGAGGCTTAAATCATTCCTTGTCCTTGCCGACGCAATCTCATGGCTGAATTCAAGTAAAAAAGTCTTGTCTCTGTCTTTGTTTAATACGTCTTCATTGGCCACAATATTATTGGTCGCCGTGGCCAGCTGGCTGGAAATACGATCGACAATTTGAAAAGAACGTTCATCAAAATTATTCGCCTTGTCGGAGAACAGCACCAGGCTGTATTGACGCGAGCCGTCACTGGGAAGCGTCTTGACCAGTATTTCCTTGACGCCTGCTGCAATATTTAATTTTACCCAGTCCGGGATCTTCTTCATATGCACCGACTCCAGGCTAAATACAACCGCCTCGACCGACTGTCTGGCCACATCGTAAATACCGTCTTTCACCGGAAAGGGACGGCTGCCCATTTCTTCGTAATCCGGTATATCCCTTATTTTCGATTTAGGGTCTGTTAAAAATGCATGGTAGGTCTGGCCGTTTTCATCCAGGCTTAACATCACACAGTGCGTGAAATAAATAACGTTCTTCAGCCCATCGTGAATGACCCCGAGCAGGTCCGATCTTTTTCGAACCGTGACCATTTTATTGCTCAGCTCGAGCAAGGTCCGCGTAATAAATTCTCTGTTCTTTTTTTCGTCATTGTTGATAATATTCGATACAGCGCTGGAAAGAAGCGGCGAAATAGCCTGGATAATATTTTTAAAAGAATCTGAAAAGCTTTTTCTCTTATCGGAATAAATAAAGACGTATCCGATGGTCTCCATTTTATTGGTCAGTTTGGCAATCATGGCCTCCTTTATGCCGGTCTCATAGTTCACCTTCAAAAAGCCGGGGATCCCCGGCTTTTCAATGATATCGTCGATGGCAAAGGAAACCGGGGCCTCCGACGAAGAAACCATCCCAATAAAAGGGTCTTCTAGGAAATACTGTTTGGCAAGTAAAGCGGGCAGCTCTGCCCGATGCCTGATATGCAGTGCATTGGTATCGAGCAGAAAAGGATAATACGTATTCTCCTGCTTATTGATCAGAGAGATTACGGCATGGGTAAAATAAAACAGGTTTTTGAGTTCCGAGGAAAACACTTTGATCAGATCGCTCTTTTCCCGCACTTTGATAATCGCTTCGCTTAAATCCAGCAGAATATCTTTTTCATGTGTATAGGTCTCCAACTGTTTCTGCAGCTGCGACAGGGTTTTACCTGCTTGATCACCTTTGTCTTTCTGCGTGGTCTTTTTCATTAGTCTTCTGGGTACAAGGGCCCCGTATACGCCGATAGCAACCAAACAAAAATATTATTAATATCCTGAATTCAGCCGCTTTTCCCCTGAACTACCGGTCCCGGAAGTCGCCCGCCAACACATATCCGCCAAGATTCCGTCGCGGTTGTCATTTCCCGAACCCGACATATTTCACCCATTATACATGCTTGGAGTCTGGCACCGCCTAATGAAGAACCCGGAGCGAGTAGCATCGTTACCCATGTTACAAGTTCCGGGTCTTCGGTTTGGTCTTCCTCAAATTGCAAACATGCATGCTCCAGATCGCTGAGCGATATCCGTGGACGAGCCGTCATTTCCTTATGGCCATTTAAGAAAAGGTCAATTTCATCTACTGTAAAACACCGTGGGCCCATCCTGCACCGCCAGACACGCCCAAAAAGAAATCTGATTCCAATAATTTCTTTACTGTTCCGCCTTCCTGTTAGGCTATGGCGGCTTCCCTTCGCGGATACCCTTCTCCATCGGTCAGGGCATGAATCCACAAAATATCAACGCGGGGTTTATCCTCCCGTGGTATCAGGCGCCTGAATCGTTTGGGGAAAACCAGGCGTCAGCCATGCATCTGTCCGTGCCCCCACTTCCTGACGGATGCGGAGGCCATTCCCGTGGTTGACGGCCGGGTCATCGCCCGGACAACGGGGAGGGGGTTGAGGGCAGCAGGGCCCGGCACCGGCGGTAGCCTTCCTTGAGGAGCTGAAAGGGCGTGAGGGGGAATAGCACAAAATGCCCCAGGAGGATGAGGAGCGTCTCGGGCTGCGTGATGGCACCCAGCAGTACGGCCAGCGGAAAAGCCGCCGTATAGTAGTCCAGCATGAGGATCTGCCGGGCCTCGGGGCCGTCGGTCACGATCATGCCTGTCCGCAGCCCCCCTTTGCGGCGGAGCAGCAGGAGCAGCAGATACAGCGCCGCCAGGGGCAGGGCCCCGTAGCTCGCCGTCATGATCATCATGCCCGCGAAGGCGCCGAGTTCAATGACCGTGATGACCAGCGACAGGGGCCCCATGCGCTCCGGGGCCCTGCCCGTCGCAAAGGTGCGTATGCCCACCTTGAGGTCGCAGGCCCTGTCCTGGAACTGGTGCCAGAGGATGCCGCGCAGCCCGAAGCCCGCCGACCACAGGCCGGCCAGGCAGAACCAGGTCCAGTGGATGGGCATGCCGCACCAGGCGCTGGTGCCGGCCACCATGCTGAGGGTGGGAAAGATATGCGCGCCGGAGGCGTCGGCCAGGACACCCCAGAAGCCCCGGCGCTTCAATCGGAAAGGCTCCAGGGAATACAGGGTAAAGGACAGGCAGGGCAGCGCATAGAGGATGGCCGTGAGCACATCCACCGAGAGCAGATAAAAAGCGAGGACCACCCCCACCGTCAAGGCGCCGAGGGGGATAAGCAGACGGTACCGGGGGGCCACGCGGCTGATGCGGTTCTCCTTGCCGGAGGCGGCGTCCTCCCGGATGTCGCTGAGGTCATTGATGGCGGAGGCGTAGACGCCTCCCGCCACCAGGCCGCCCAGCAGCAGCAGCATGCAAGGCAGCGCGCGGGGCAGCGGCGCACCGCCCAGCAGGGCGGTGCCGTAGCCTACGGCCAGCAGGGGCGACATCTTGCAGCCCCACCAGTCGTTGCAGCGCGTAACCTTCCATATGGCGCGGACGGACATCATAAGGCAAAGTTTTTACCGGACCTGTCGTCCTGCCCCTGGAATGCTGCCTGGTAGAGGGCGAGGGCTTCCAGGCAGAACCCGGTGGTCAGCTCTTCGGAGCCGAAGCAAAAGCGCCGGGGCGGGCCGGAATAATACAGCACATGACGGGGCCACTCCCCCGTGCGGTGCTGTCCCCGCAGCAGGGCCAGGGCGGCATCGTGCACCTCGGGGCCGCGGTAACCGCAGTGCAGCAGCGCCGTCAGCCCCAGCGCGGTGTCCAGGGCGGGCAGCACCTGTTTGCTGTCGCGCAGCGCCAGCACCCGCTCGATGATGGGCGCCCGCGAGGGCTCCAGCCCGTTCACCCCCCGGGCATAGTTGCGGGAGATGAAATAATAAATGGGCAGCGGATCATGGTACCACTTGTCGCAACGGGTCTCGCGGCGCTGCAGGATGATGTCGTTGAGGAAGGGGACGATGGCGCGGGTATGCTCATTCAGCCCCAGGTAATACAGGACGTTGGCATTCACCGCCCCGTCGATGTCGCGGCGATGGTAGCCGAAGCCGCGGCGCAGCATAAAGCCGTGGGGGCGCTTCAGGGTGCGCAGCGACAACCTGAGCTGGGCCAGACTTTGCCGCCGGAAAGGGCGGAAGCCCATCCAGGTATAAAAAAGCCCCTCCCGGCTGCGGTGTTGCAGCAACGTCGGCAGGTTGTCGGGGAACCAGATGTCCAGGGCCTTCAGCAGGTGGGCGTTGACGGCCGTATCGTCGGCGTCCGCCGGCAGCAGGGAGAAGCCCCTGTGCCACTTGGTGAAGTAGGTCCAGGTGCCGCAGCGCAGCTGCTGGGAGCGCAGGAAGTAAGCCGCCAGCTCCACCACCGGCCGCACGCCGGGGCGGTCGAGCAGGGGCAGCAGGGCCTGGCCGATCAGCCCCGTGGCGAAGACGGTGCTGTCGGGGATGCACCACGCCTGCATGGCCGGGTCCGGGGCGATGTAGCAGCAGAACTGCCCGCTGGGATACTGGTGTCCCTCCAGGTAGGCGAGCCCTTTCCCCAGGGCCTGTTCCAGGGCCCTGGGCTGCACGATCGTTATGTCTTCGGACATTCGTTCCATGTCAATAGATTTCGCTGACCCGGCTGATCAGCCCCGTGGCCACCAGGCGGGTGACCTTGCTCAGGGTAAACAGGACATTTTTCTCCAGGGAGCGCTTCATGAGGCGATAGCTCTCGGCGAAGTTGAACTTGTCTATAGCCTGGAACTTGGCCAGCTCCACCAGGCTCTCCATGTATTTTCTTTCCAGCAGCTGCCGCTCCGCAGGGGAAAGCAGGGGACTGTACCGGTCAATGAACAGCTGGAAGTCTTCGATATAGAGCCAGCGGAGCAGCTGCTCCCGGTCCCGGCCTTCGAAGACACTGCCTTTCTCCACGCGCTTCCTCCAGAGCCTGTCCATGGTAAAGGCCATGCGGCATTCCTTGTGGAGGATCATGTCGAGGTAGAGCCCCCAGTCGTCGCCGATGCGGATGGCATCGTTCCATCCCCCGTGCATCGAAGAGCGGCGCAGCAGGGCCGAAGACGAAGGTGAGGGACAGGTGCGGAGATAGAGGTCCCGCAGCTCCGTGCCTTCCAGGGTGATCCAGCTGTCCCGGGCGCGGGAGAGCAGGGGACGGATGAACGGGTTGGGGGTCATGAAATCCCTCCATCCCTGCACCTTGTCTTCCTGGAACCAGTTGGCGAAGACGAAGTCCAGATGCTGCTCCTGCAGCCTGGCAGCGCAGCGTTCCAGGAAGAGGGGCTCCCAGGTATCGTCGGAATCCAGGGTGGCGATCATGGTGCCGCCGGCCACGGCGAGGCCGGTGTTGCGGGCGGCTGCCTGCCCCCCATGCGGACGCGAGAGGAAGGTGATGCCCTCCATGCCGCGGAGCAGTTCAGCGCTGCCGTCCGTGGAGCCGTCGTCCACGACGATGAGCTCCACGCGGGGATAGGACTGGGCCCTGACGCTGCGGATCGCGCGCTCCACCGTGTGGGCGCGGTTATAGGTCGGCAGGATGACGGATATGAGCTCAGGTTGATTCATGTAGCAGGGCATTGATGCATTGAACAAACTGCGCCTCGGGAGGCGCTTCTGCCAGGGAGGGAAGCTGGCGCTCCAGGCTGCGGCAGGCCGCCAGCCCCATAGCCTCCCAGTGGTCGCGGCGCGCCCAGGCGCTTTCCAGGGCCTGGTCCAGCGCCCGCTCGTTGGCCTCGCAGACGAAGCCGGTGACGCCGTCCTCGACCATCTCGGCGTTGCCGCCAGCGCGGGTGACGATGACCATGCGTCCCGCGGCCATGGCCTCTACGATCACCAGGGGCAGCCCTTCGCTGCGGGAGGGCAGCACCAGCGCATGAAAGGCCGGCCACACGGCCTCGGGGTCCAGCTGCCCCTCGAAGCGGACTTTTTCGAGGCCCAGCAGGGCAGCCATGGCGGCGAGCCCTTCCCGGTCCGGTCCGCTGCCGATGATGGACAGCTCCAGAGGGCGCTGCCGCCACTTGTCCTGCGCCAGCACCCGCAGCAGCATGTCCTGTCCTTTATCGAGCAGGAAGAGCCGCCCCATGCAAGCCAGGCGATACCCTCCGGTGGTGGAGGGGTAGGGCCGCGGCCCCGGCGCCGTCTTGAGGGGGTTGCGGATAACCGCGCCCTGGGCCAGCCGCAGGCCGAACTGCTCCTCGGTCAGGCGGCGGTTGTGCTCCGACACGAAAAAACAGCGCTGCGCCTGCTGCCACACCTGTATCATGTAGGCCCTGTCGCCCGCCTCCGGCCAGTAAAAGTCCACGGCCTTGTGCGAGACGATGAGGTAGGGGATCCCCAGCGACAGGCATTGCCAGGCGTAGGCCAGCCCGTCGAAATTGATGGCCTGGGAGACCAGCACCAGGTCCGGGCGCAGGCGCCGCAGCGCACGCCGGAAATTTTTCGTGTAGACCGTGGGCCGCGGGCCCCCGGCGGGCCGCCGCCGGTTCCGTCGGGGAACGGGCACCCGGGCCGCCGCCCGCTGCGCGGGCGAGGGCGCGTTCCCGACCAGCACGGCGCCCGCCGCTTCAAGCGCCGCAAAGGAGGGATGCCCCCGGGGAAGCCTGTCCTTGCAGACAATCACCTGCCATCCTGCGGCAGCCAGCAGGGCAGCGCTGCGGGACCACAGCTCCTCGCTGCCTCCCCAGTCGTCCACGCAGCTGCTGTAGATCATGATCTTTCCCGGTCTCCCTGGCGGAGCTGTGCTTTCCCTGCCCGTCACAGGACCTCCGATTCAGCGTGTATCTGTCCGGCAAACAGCCGGGTGTACTCTCCTCCCGCGCCCAGCAGCTCTTCCGGCGTACCCGACTCGACGATGCGGCCCCCGGCGAGCACATATACATAGTCGGCATGGCGGATGACGGCGTGGCGGTGGCTGACCACCAGCGCCGCCCGCGATCCCAGCTCCCTGCGCAGGGTGCCGAACAGCGTCTGCTCGGCCACGGCATCCAGGGAGCTGCTGGCTTCGTCGAAGACCAGCAGGCGGGCGGGACTGTACAGGCAGCGGGCAATGGCGATCTTCTGCCACTGCCCTATGCTGGGCTCCAGGCCGTTGTCGAAGAGCTTGCCCAGCAGGCGCTCGTACTGCTCCGGCAGGCCGGCGATCATCTCGTCGGCGCCGGCCATGCGCGCCGCGGCGCGCATGCGCTTCTCCGAAAAGGGGTTGCGGACATCCCCGAAGGCGATGTTGTCCTTCAGGCTCATCTGGTACCGCATGAAGTCCT
>CBINPH010000108.1:0-9101 GCA_966252445.1 uncultured Chitinophagaceae bacterium
TTGTCCTCATCGATGGGTACGCCGTGGCGGGTATAAAACATTTCCGCGATCTTCTGCGTGGGGGCATATTCGGCATGCGGGCCATTCGCCACAGTGCCGTTGCCTCCAACGTTGGGATCGATATTGGCCTGGGCAAAATTCTGGATGGTATTGGCCATGCTGTTGGTGGCTCCCCAGATCACCTCGGAGTTCCATTTCTCACATATGGCGTTCCGGATGCTCATTTCCGTGGTGATCTCCGGGCCGATATCGCCTACAATAACCGAGGGCGTGAAATGGTACAGGGCATAGCCGGCGGCCTGGCAGGCGTCGATAGCGGCCTTGCAGGCAGCCGCCGCCTGCTCCCATTTGGCGGGATCTGCATCCGTACTGAACAGGTACCGGCCCTCCTTGTCGGTAAAGGAGGCATAATCCGGGTTGCCGTTGAACAGGGGGCTGGCCGCGTGGATCAGGATGCGGGCCTTGATGGCCAGGGCAATGGGCCTGGTCAGCCGCCCCTGCTCCGACACGGGGTCCTGCAGCTCATCCGGCAGCCCGGCCAATGACGCGTCGATCAGCGACGTGATGTATGCAAAGCAGGAGTCCACAGGCTGCCGGAAGACCTTGACTTCCTCGACGCCTGCTGAGACCGGATTATTCTTGTCCTTGATGGGTACAGGTCCGTACATCCGCAACAGGTACCAATGGTAGTATGCCTTGAGGAACATCACTTCGGATTTCCAGCGGTCCTTTTCCATGGCATTCATGTCGGGCACCCTGTCGATGTTCTCCAGGAAGGTGTTGCAGTCCCGGATGCCCTGGAACATGGGCTTGCCCCCGCTGTTGCCGTCCCAGTAATTCAGGTAGGGCGCCACAATACCCTGGTTCCCGCGGGCGATCTCCCAATTAACCGGAGGGGCAAAATTGGGGATGTGGCGGTACGGGTAAAAGAACCAGACCTCGTCCCCGCTCAACAAGGCGGGGTTGGCTCCCCAGTCGGCGTAGCCGGGCAGGTAGGAATAACAGGTAAACAGGTATTTTTCGGCCTGGCTGCGCATGCGGAATGCATAGTCGATGGTCGCTATATTGTCCGGAACGATGTCCAGGTAATGGCATGATGAGCAGGCGCTTCCCAGGGTGATAACCGCTATACCCATGCGGAACATTATCTTTTTCATGGTATCAGCCTTTTAGAATGAAATTTGAATACCCCCGTTGAATACCCGCTGCACGGGGTAATCGAGCCCGTTGCCGGCCATCTCCACATCCCATAGCTTGAACCGGCTGATGGCGAACAGGTTGGTGCTGTTCAGGTACAGCCGCACCTTGTCGAGATAGATCTTCTTGGTGAGGGCGGCGGGAAAGGTATAACCCAGCTCCACGTTTTTCAGGCGCAGGAATGCGCCGTTCTGCATGAACCAAGTACTGGGTTGTGCATTGTTCGGGTTCACGTCGGGGCTGAGGCGGGGCCACAGGGCATAGAGGTTCTGGTTGTCTTCGGACCAGTGGTCTTCTGCATAGGCCTTCAGCAGCTGGTTCTTCAGCTGCATCACGCCGTTGACCGTGCCGACGTTCGCGAAAGGCGAGGTCTTGGTGATGTCGATCCAGAACGACTCCCGGGCCAGGCCCTGGAAGAAAAAGGACAGGTCTATCCCCCGGAAGCCGGCCGATACCCCGAAGCCGTACACGATCTCCGGAGAGGTGGGAAAACCGATGGGCACCTGGTCCAGGGTGGTGATCTGGCCGTCACCGTTGACATCCCGGTATTTGATATCGCCCCCCATGGGCGTGATGCCGAAATCCTGCGGGGGTGAAGCCATCACCTCATTGTCATCGACGAAAAGCCGCTCGGCAATGTATCCCCAGCGCTGGGAGAGCGACTGGCCCACGTGGGACTTCCAGGGCTCCTCGCTGTATGTCGGCTCTTCATAGACCACAAACTCGCTGGTGGCATAGGTGAAATTGGCCCTGGCCTGGATCCAGAAATGCTGGTTGAAAAACTGCGAGTAGTCGACCGACAGATCGATACCGCGGCTCTTGGCTTCGCCCACGTTGGCCTGCGGTATCGCATCGGGATCTATGCCTTCTGTCGTGGGAATGAAGGAACGCGCCATCAGGATGTTGGTGCGGTGTTCCTTCCATACGTCCATCACCACATTGACGGCATTGAAGAGGCCCAGGTCCATGCCCACATTGGTCTTGTAGGACTTTTCCCAGGAAATCAGGGGATTGCTGTACCGGTTCACGGATACGCCGTTGTTCGAATAGCTGTTGTCCAGGCCGAAGACCGCTCCGCGGACCGGGTCATCCAGGTTGACGTCCGAAAGGTAGAAAAACCGGTCGCTGGGGCTTCCGATGGCGTCGTTGCCGATCAGCCCGTAGGTGGCGCGCAGCTTGAGATTGTTGACGGCATGGCTGAAGCCCGCCCAGAACTTTTCATTCGAAACCTGCCAGGCCAGGCCGGCGGAGGGAAAGAACCCAAAGCGATGGGTTTGATAGAATCGCTCGGAGCCGTTGTAGCCAAAATCGAATTCCCCGAAGTATTTGTTGTTGTATGCATAGGTGAACCTGCCCGACACCCCGATGTTCCGGTGCGGCAGGGAGGTCTGCAGGCTGCCGGCATTGCCATCCAGCTGGTTCTGCAGCAGGAACACCAGCAGCCCGCTGATGTTGTGCTTTTCGGCAAAGGTGCGGTTGTAGTTTGTGGTGACCTGGATGTAGGTGGTTGTGTTGACCTCCTTGGGTCCCTCGTCATAGCTCAGGTATTCGGTGCCCGCATCCTCGTTCAGTGGACTCAGGGTATAACTGTCCTTCAACTTGTCGTAATACCCTACTTGGTAATAATAGGGGTTGTAGGCCCGGCTGACCTCAAAATAGGCCTTGCGGGTCGTGTTGAACAAGGCCTGGATATTGAGGCCTTCCGTCACGAAGGAAAGATCCTGTTTCAGGTTAAACTGGGCCAACATCAGCGAACGGCTGTAGTCTTTGTACCCGCTGACCATCTCCGCATAGGGATTGACCAGGTTGTTGGGGGTGTTGCCGAACAGGATATGCTGCACATAGCGGTAGTTGCTGTCCACCGGATAGTAGGCCGGGAAGCTGACCGGGTCGGCTTCGACCACCTCATGGTAAAAATGGGTGCCTCCGCCGACCGGGCCGGTGTAATCGTCAAAAGTCCCGTACAGCTTCACCCCTGCCTCCGTGGTCTTGGTGATGTTGATGTTGACGTTGGAGCGAAGCTCATAGGTTTTGAGGTTGATGTTGTTGTTGAAGTTGTTCCGGTGGTCGACCTTGAGGATCCCGTTGTCCTGGTTGAAGGTGGCGGCCAGGTAATAGCGTGCGACCTTCCCTCCGCCGTTGACGTTCATGTTGACCCGCTGATTCATGGTATTTTCCTTGAACAGCATTTTTCTCCAGTCCGTCGTGGGATAGACATAGGGGTTCGTCCCCGCGATGGTGTTGTCGATCTTGGCCAGCGGATAAGGCAAAGCGCCCAGCGGGTTGCGGGTGAGTACCGCTTCGTTGTTCAGGCGCATATAGGTGATGGGGTCGGCCAGCTCCACATCCTTGGTAGGGGCCGAAACAGAGTTCTCCACCCGCAGCGATATGCGCGCCTTCCCTTCCGAACCCTCTTTCGTGGTGATGAGGATGACCCCGTTGGCGCCGCGCGCACCATACAGGGCGGTGGCCGTAGCATCTTTCAGGATAGAAAAGCTCGCGATGTCGTCGACCTGCATCCGGGCCAGATCGGTACCGGACAGCTCAATGCCGTCCACGAGGATCAGGGGGTCTTTTTTGTATCCAAAGGTGGTGACGCCGCGGATAAAAAAATCCGCATTGTCCAGGCCCGGTTCGCCCGAACGCTGATAGGCTATGACGCCGGACAGACGCCCGGCCAGCGCCGTGGTCAGATTGCTGGAAGGCACTTTCAGCTCCGACGGATTGATGGTGGTTACCGAGCCGACCACTTCCTGTTTTTTCTGGGTGCCGAAAGCCACCACCACAGTCTCTCCCAGCTGGCTGGAAGCCGGCATCAGCCTGATGTCAATGACATCGCGTCCGCCCACGGCCACCTCCTGCTGGTCAAACCCCACCATGCTGAACACCAGGGTAGCATCGTTGGGGACGTCCAGGATATAGCGGCCGTTCAGGTCTGTGGTCGTGCCCACCGTCTTGTCCCCTTTGACATAGATGGTCACCCCGGGCAGGGGCGATCCAGAACTGTCCACCACGATGCCCCGCACCTCAATGGGGTACGCATACTGGAATGAGAGGACGGGGGCGTCGGGCGGCTCCGGCGGCGCGCTGACCCGGTCTTTCTTTTTAACGACGATGGTTTTGTTGATGATGGCGTAGGCCAGGGGCTGGCCGCGCAGCGCCACTTCCAGGGCCTTGGCCACCGGCACGTGGTCAAAATGGAGGTCGACTCTTCTGGCTTTGGAGAGGACCGCACTGCCGTACAGGAACTCGTAGCCCGTCTGTTTTCGGATTTCCCGGAAAAATTCTTCCAGGGAGGCATTTTGCTTGGAGTAGGTGATGTCCTGCCCGTAGACGGCGGCATGGGATTGCAGGCAAATGATGGTCAAAAGGAAGGCAAGTTTCATGGCCAGCAGGGTCTTGGAAAGCCGCCTCGTCCAGGGTATGGGAACGCCGGTAAAGGTTAAATGCATAACTTTGTCAGGTTTGGGTGAATGTGTGTCTGCATGTCGATATGTATAGAACAGGTTTGCCCGGACGCCGCCGGAAGCACCACGAATGCTTCCGGTTTTGTTTACGGTCAACCCGCGTGATTTTTCCTTTTCAGTCCCTGACGATGATGACCCGGTCCTTGACGGTAAAATGGACCAGCCCCGTCATTTCAAGGCGTTTGAGCAATTCGGTAACCTGGCTGTACCGCGAGATCACCCCACTGAAATTCTTGCTATCCAGATCCCCGGTCATGTACTGCACATCCACGTCGTACCAGCGCGCCACATCCTGCATGATGGTGCGGATGTTGGTACCGTTAAAATGGAACATGCCATCCTTCCAGGCCAGCGCGCCTTCCACATCTACTGCGGAGACCTGCAGGCGGCCCGTGGCCGGATCCATGCTGGCCTGGCTTCCGGGCTTCAACACCAAATCGGTTTTCCCGGCCGCCACCTTGACCAGCCCTTCCGCCAGGGTGGTCTGGATATGTTCTCCGCCGGCATAGGCCCTCACATTAAAGGAAGTACCCAGCACATAGATCTTTTCTTTCCCGGCTTCCACGATAAAGGGCTGTTCAGGACGCGGGGCCACCTCGAAGTAAGCCTCCCCGCTCAGCCAAACCTGCCGGGTCTTTCCGTAGAAGGCCACCGGGTAACGCAGGGAGCTGCCGGCGTTCAGCCATACCCTGGTGCCGTCGGCCAGGGTGATCCGGTATTGCCCTCCCTTGGGGGTGGACAGGGTGTTGTATCCCGTGCGGTGCCGGCCGCCCCCCCGGCGCCTGTTTTCTGCGGCCGGCTGGTATACGAGGCCCCCACCCTGTGTCCTCAGCAACTGCGTGCTTCCCTGGCAGAGCGCCTGGCCGCCGCTTTTGTCCAGCACAATGCTGGAATCGTTGTCCAGGGTGAGCACCGCCCGGTCACTGCCCGGCAGGATCGCTTCCCGGGCCAGGGGCCTCGCGGTGGCGTCAGGCGGGCGCCGGAGTCCGGACCACAGGGCAGCGCCCAGGGCCAGAAACAGGGCCAGGGCAGCCGCGGCTGCCAGCCACTTCCTCCGGCCGGACATGGCGCGGGATCGCGCCTGCGTGACCGGCGGAGCCGTCTCGGACAGGATAGCTCCGAGGCGCTGGCGAAGACGTTGGCGCAGGGCCGGGTCCTCCGCTTTCTGTACGGAAACCGCCTCCAGGTGTTCCTGGATCAGCCCGGCAGAGGCTGCCCTGCCTTCCTCCGAATCCAGCCACATGATGAGGGTGTCGAACTCTTCCGGCGAGCAGGTGTTGTCCACGAGCTTCTGGAACAGCGCGGCCATCTTAGGGTTCATGCCATGCATTGTTTATAGACGCTTGAGCGGTAAGAAATGGGGGGATACAGGGGATTTTTTTTAAGGGCCCGCAACACGGGCGCCGGTTCAGCCCATGGCCGGAGGCAGCAGGCATAGGCCGGAGAGCAGACCCAGGAGGAAAAAAACCTGCGTGAGCAGACGGCGGACCGTCCTTTTTCCCTTCACCAGGTATTCTTTGACGGTCAGGGAAGATATCCCCAACTGCCGGCCGGCCTCCTTGTAGGAGAATCCTTCGAGCTTGCAGAGCTGGAAGACCTTTTGCTGCTGGGGCGGCAGCATGGCCATGGCCTTCCTGACCAGGTCAGCCTGCTCCAGCTGGTCCAGGGACTCCTCGGTATGCATGTGTCCGGCACAGGCTGCCGCCCGGACCCGTGCATAGAGGATGCGGTCACGCTTGAGGGCGCGAAAATAATCATAGACAAGGTTGCGGGCCATGGTCAGCAGATAGGGCCTGAGTTCCCGAACCTCGCTCAGGGCGGACCGTTTCTGCCAAAGCCTGGAGAAGAGCTCCTGTACGATCTCTTCGGCCTCCTGCGGCTCCTTCACCATTTTCAGGATCTGGTGATATAGATCCTCGCACCAGGCTATATACAGGGTACTGAACGCCGCCGTGTCACCTGCCTGCAGGGCCTCCAACAGCGCTGCTTCTTGATATGGGGACAGGTTGGTCAATACGGGGATATTTGCATGAATATGCGGACTAAAGTACTCAAAAGATCATATTCCCAAAGGGAAAATTGCCCATGGCACTGATCTGCGCCCCTGCGGCGGGTATGCCGCAGCCGGTTCCGCTGATAGGCGCCCATGAAAAAAGGGCGGGGATCATCCCTGCCCTTGCGCCATATCGTGTGTGAAGAGGTTATTTCAGCTTGAAAGCTTTCTTGACCTGGTTCACGAAATCGAGTTTTTCCCAGGTGAAAAGCTCCACCTTCATGGTTTTCTTCTTGCCTTCCGGCGTTTCGAAGGTCTTGCTCACCGTCTGGTTCTTGCGGCCCATGTGCCCGTAAGCGGCGGTTTCGGAATAAATAGGGTTCCGCAATTTGAGGCGCTGCTCAATCGCGTAAGGGCGCATGTCGAAGATGCCGGCGATCTTGCGGGCAATCTCCCCGTCGCTCATATTCACCTTGGAAGAACCATAGGTATTGACGTAAATGCCCATGGGCTTGGCCACGCCAATCGCATAGGACACCTGCACCAGTATCTCGTCGGCCACACCCGCGGCTACCATGTTCTTGGCGATGTGCCGGGCAGCATAGGCTGCAGAGCGGTCCACCTTGGAAGGATCTTTACCGCTGAAGGCTCCACCGCCATGGGCGCCCTTGCCGCCGTAGGTATCGACGATAATCTTGCGGCCGGTGAGGCCGGTATCGCCGTGCGGTCCGCCGATCACAAATTTCCCGGTGGGATTGATGTGATAGGTGATCTTGTCGTTGAACAGTTTCTGGAGGGCGGGCTTCAGCTGCTTCTTCACCCTGGGGATCAGGATCTTGATCATGTCCTCGCGGATCTTCTTCGCCATGGCCTGGTCGCTGCCGAAGTCGTCGTGCTGGGTAGAAACCACGATGGAGTCAATGCGTATGGGTCGCTGCTGATCGTCGTACTCGATGGTCACCTGGGACTTGGCGTCGGGGCGCAGGTAAGGGATCTGCTTGCCTTCCCGGCGAAGGGCGGCGAGTTCGATCAGCAACTTGTGCGCCAGATCGAGGGCCAGCGGCATATAATTGTCCGTCTCGCTGGTGGCATACCCGAACATCATGCCCTGGTCGCCGGCGCCCTGATCTTCCTTTTTCTTTCGCTCTACACCGCGGTTGATGTCCGCAGACTGTTCATGAATGGCAGACAGGATACCGCAGGAATGTCCTTCGAACATGTAGGCGCTGTTGGTATATCCGATCCGGTTGATCACGTCGCGTGCGATCTTCTGCACGTCCAGGTACACATGGGACTTGACCTCACCCGCCAGCATCACCTGGCCGGTCGTGACCAGCGTCTCGCAGGCGATTTTGGCCTCCGGGTCGAAGGCGAGAAAATGATCGACAAGGGCGTCGGAGATCTGATCGGCAACCTTATCGGGATGGCCCTCGGACACCGACTCGGAGGTAAAAAGGTAAGGCATGATGAAAAGGGATTACGTGTTTAAAAAACAATGAACGTCTGGTCATACTGGGCATCCCTCAGCCTGAACCGTTGCCGGCGGGCGAAAGGACGGCGCAAAAGTAAGCACTTTACGGAATTTTGGTATACACCACCTGCAACTTCAAGCCATAGCGGGCGTGGGTTCCCCCGGCCAGCATGACCCGTCCGGCATTGCGGGTGCTGCCCCGGGGGTCCAGGACCTCCAGCCGAAAACCATAATTGGCCTCCGGATACATGGGGCTTTGGGTGATGAGGTGCTGCATATACCGGGTGATGTTGAACCGGTACTGGGCGACGCGCTGGCCTTCTTCGTTGGTCACGGTGGTGCGGAAGCCCCCAAAATAGGCCAGGTTGCCGAACTGGATGGTTCCGGTATAAGGATCATAGGATGCCCCGGCGTCGAAAATGAACCCGAGGCTGTCCTTTTGCGCATTTTTGTATTGACGGAGGAACAGTTCTCCGGGGGGCGTAAAGGAGGCCATATCGGGATCGGCGACCTGGGTGAGCACCAATTCCGCCTTGTTCAGCAGTGCCGCGGGGAAGTCTTCCAGGTAAGGGATGTCTATATCCACATACAAACCGGAGCGGTCCTGCAGGAAAAGGAGGCTGTCGCCATCCACCGAAGCGGTATCTCCGAAAAAGGATTCGGCCCGGGAGCCGCTGTAATCCCGGTTAAAATAGTTGGTACTGGCACAGCTGGATGCATCGTAGGGAAAGAACGCCTGCAGGGAGTCGTCCTTCTCGTTGTGGTAGAACACCGTAATGCCGGAATACCCGGAGTTCAGGTACAGGTAAATCAGGGACCTGGATCCCCCCGCCGTGGTATCCGGGATCAGGGCCAGCCCCCGCAACCAGTTGTGAAAGGTGGAGTCGTTGGCCAGGGCCCCTCCACTCTCCTGCTGGAGCAGGGCGTCGCCGAAACTGTTGTCCAGCCGGACCCGAAGCTGGGGCTCCTGCAT